>NZ_JADEXD010000057.1 GCF_015207285.1 Tychonema sp. LEGE 07203
GTAGATACCCGACTTCTTAAATAAGTCGGGTATCTAAAGCGCGAGATCGTTTTACGTTTTTTTGCTTTCATACTTCTGGTTCCTTTAAAAAGCTATTATTGTTGAAGGGACAGGCAATTTATATGTGCTGAAATTTGAGCCAAGCAGATTATTGACAGGCTTTAACACAGATAGAAACTGGAGATTTACCAGGAGCGCTGCAAAGCCTCGATCGCATTTTGAAAAAAAATCCCAAGTTCGCACAAGTTTATCGGGCCAGAGAAAAAGTGCGCGCAAAACTCCAGGATTTTCCAGGTGCGATCGCCGATTACAAGGCAGCTTGGTTAAATTTGACTTAGGTTGGGTGCAATCTTTAGCAGTGCAAACTGCCGTTGTATGCAACATTCAAATTGCGATCGGCGATAATCGGATAACCTATGGGCTTTTAGGACAAGATTTCCTTGCTCGCTTTGATGTGCGGATTCTCGAAAAAAAAGTATAATTTCATCCCCGATAATTTATAGAACACAGGCAAGATGCCTGTTCCACAAATATAGAATATAGCCTTTCTGTGCTCTGGTATGAGGTACTATCCGGGATAGGGCATAGGGCATAGGGCATAGGGCATAGGGCATAGGGCATACCTCACCACGCTTGAGAACCGCTATAAGAAAGAACAATCAACTGTCAACTGCCAACAATCAACTGTCAACTACTTAATCTTGTTCACGTAGCCCCACAAACTGTAATCGCGACTCAGCCAACCCCGAAAAAAAGCCATCTGACTCGGATCTTCCTGCACCCGTTTGTAGCGGTAAATAATCCGCTCGTTAATCATTTGCAGCGCTGTGTTCTTGTTGTTAGCGATTTTCAATGCTTGCCTGGTGCGCGCGTCAAAAACGCCGCTTTGTGGCAATCCCAAGGCTTGCTGGAGAAATGTAATAGAATTGTTAATACCGAAATTAACTGCGGTGTCAAACATGACGATCGCCAAAGCAGGCTGCATCGTCTCCGAAAGGCTTGAATCCCAGTAATATTTATAAATTTCTAGGAGCTCTGCTTCCGATATCTGCGTCACGTCGAGAGGCGGCAGCCCGCGACTGTAGCGGTACGAGTTGTATTCTGTTTGCAGGATGCCCCGATAGGTTCTGCCGCCTTTATCTGCGGGGTGATTGCTGAATCCGCCCTCAAAATATAAGGTGAAATAAAGAGCTGTTTGAAATACTCGCTGCCGAAAATTTGCTGTCTGCTTTTGCGCGAGAGTCTTTTGGGCAAAAGGCAAGGGGATTGCTAAGGCTAACAGAAGTATCCCCAGCAGGAGGTTTGGCTTCCACTTGATGTTAGGTTGGTGCTGTGTCGCTTGCTTGTCGCTCATAAATTCTCTGTGACGATCGCGCGTAATTCTGCTAAAACTGGTACTCTGCAAAATAATATAGATTCAACCTTTAACTTGATAGCACAGATAGGCCGCCAAATGAATTCCGATTTTCGCAACCAATCCGAAACACCCCAATTAGAAGATGCTGCATCGCTGACTGTCGTTGCAGAAACCTATTACTCCCAAGGCGATTTAACAGCAGCAGTCGCTGCTTGCCGCCAAGCTCTAGAATTGCAACCGGATTGGGCGGCGGCTTACGTGACAATGGGCAACGTGCAACAAGCAACCGGGCAAATTGAGGAAGCGATGCGGTTTTATTCCGAGGCGATCGCCCTGAATCCCGATTTTGCTGAGGCCTATGCTAATTTGGGGAGTATGCTCTACAAACAAGGGCATTTGGTGGAGGCGATTGTCAACTACCAAAAGGCGATCGAACTCAAACCAACTTTGGCTGCCGCCTACTGGAATTTGGCAGGGGCGATGAAGCAGCAGGGGCAGTCGGATGCTGCTGCAGCCTACGAGCAAAAAGCTCTCGAACTCAATCCCCATCTGGCTCAGGTAGATTTTCACATAAATTTAGGCGATAAACTAGCGCGACAGGGGAAGTTAGATGAGGCTGTAGCTGCATGGCAGCGGGCGATCGCCTTCAAACCCGATTTACCCGAAGCATACTGTCAAATTGGCATAATTTTGCGCCACCAGGGCAAATTTAAAGATGCCATACCCAACCTGCAAAAAGCCCTAGAAATTAAGCCAGATTTTATTTCCGCCCACCAACATTTGTGCGGCATCCTCAGAGATACTAGCGATTTAGCAGCCGCGCGGCAAGCCGTGCACGCATACAGCCAAATGTGCGCCGAAACCGATCCGATTATGACGGCGATTTACTTCGTCAGCACCTATCAAGTGTCGGGATTGAATCAAATTGCGGGCGATCGATTTTTAGAACTAGAATCCTACTTGCAGCAAAACTTAGAAACCGCGACTTCCGTAGAAGTTAAATCGCTTTATGCAAACTTGTTATTCAGCACGCCCTATCTGCGAGATGACTTGGCAGCAAACTCTCAGCTTTACAGATTAATTGCCAAAAAGTACGTTGACAAATGTATCAAACCTAATTTTCCTCAACCTGCAAATTACAGTTACCAACCAAAAGCCCCAGGTAGCAAGTTAAAAATCGGCTTTTTATCCAATCACTTCAGCCGCCATTCTGTAGGTTGGTGCAGCGCTGACATCATTCGCGAATTGTCCGGAATCACGCCCAACTTGTATTTATACGCTTCCGAAAGAATTGTTTCTGACGATCGCACTCAGCAATTTGAAAGTTTCGGCAAACTGACTTTTCCCAAAACTTACCCGAACGGACTTGCCAATTCCGCAGAAATTATCGACCAAATTCAGCAAGACGAATTGGACGTTTTAGTCGATTTAGATTCTCTCAGCGTACCGATTCACGCAGACATTCTCTACCAAAAACCAGCACCAGTTTGTATTTCTTGGTTGGGATTTGATGCACCTTACATATCCTCGGAAAATTACTTTCTTACAGACTGGCACTCGCACCCAGAAGGTCGCGAAAAATATTATGACGAACAGCTAATTAGGATGCCGGATTCTTTTGTAGCGGTGTCAGGTTTTCAGAGGTACGGAGTCGATCCGGTGGCATTGAGAAAGTCGAACCGGATCGGTTTGGATCAGACGGTTTACCTGTGCGTCGCTCCGGGCAGAAAATTTAATCGCGACTTAGTAAAAGCACAAGTTGCGATTCTCAAACAAGTGCCGAACAGTGTTTTAATTCACAAAGCTTTGGGCGATGCTGCGGTGTTTGAGGCTGCGTATCATCAAGCTTGCGAAGCTGAAGGAGTCAGCAAGCACCGAATTAAGTTTTTGCCGAGGTTTGCTACGGAGGAAGAACACAGAATTGTCTATTTGCTGGCCGATGTTTTGTTGGATTCCTATCCTTATAATGGAGGCACTCACACTTTAGAGGCTTTGTGGTTTAATTTGCCTGTGGTGACTCGTACCGGAGAGCAATTTTTGTCGAGAATGGGTTATTCGTTTTTGCAGGTTTTGGGGATGGAAACTGGCGCGGCGGGGTCTTGGGCGGAATATGTAGATTTGGGTGTAAAATTGGGTAAAGATGGTGATTTGAGACAGGCAATTAAAGCGCATTTGATCGAGTCTAAAAACCCCGCTAATTTGTCGCCGCTGTGGAATCCTAAAAAGTTTGCTGATGATATGTATGGGGTGTTTGAAAAACTGTGTAAAATAGGATGACTAATCATATCATTTCCGGTAACACCGTCAGGTGATGTTGACTGTTGACTGTTGACTGTTAACTGTTAACTGTTGACTGTTAACTGTTAACTGTTAACTGTTGCCAACTAATATCAATTCCGTTAGCATCGGAATTATTCATTTCTCTCTAATCTCTCTGTGTTCTCTGTGTTCTAGTAAGGTTAAATCATTCCGATGCAACGGTCAACGATATAACAAGTAACAACTAAGAGGACCCGCACGCACCATCCACCGCCCCTACCAACTAACAACTAACAACTAACAACTGACTAATGACACTACCAACTATTAAGTTTTTGAAGCAGCCGACTTCGGAAGCTTGGATCGAACAGGCGATCGCCCATTTGGATACAATTTTGTTAGATCATTCTCACTGCGAGCGGAAAGCGGCGGGAGTAGCGTTAAATTTAATGTTTCGCTATCCAGCGCGGGAAAAGTTGGTGAGGATGCTAACAGCGATCGCCAGGGAAGAATTAGAGCATTTCGAGCAAGTCAACCAGCGGTTGGAACAGCGCAGTATCGCTTTGGGGCCTTTGGCTGCGCCTCCCTACGGTGCCGGTTTGTCCGCCCAAATTCGCAAACAGGAACCGGAGAGACTTTTGGATTCTTTGCTGGTTTCTGCTTTGATTGAAGCGCGGAGTCACGAACGGCTGGGGCTGTTGGGCGATCGTTGTCCCGATGCCGAATTAGCTAAGTTTTACCGCAGTTTGATGGCGAAGGCAAGCCCGCCATTATGGGGTATATTGGATTTTAGCCACAACTTATTTCGATCGCCCTTTGGTGATAGAACGGCTGGAGGAATTATCATTGGTAGAAAGTCAGTTGCTGGCAACTGTTTATCCTGAACCGAGAATTCACAGTTAAAAGTTGGGTGCATTTCTATACTGCAAAGCACAAACGATCGGTAGTTTTACAGTTGCTACAGCAAACCAATAAGTATAATTTTTAACAACCCATGAGAACCCAACATTTAGATTTTTTGATTCGTTCCTGGGAAACGCGCGATCGGGCGGATGCGTTCAATTTAATTAAAAACATTTTAGCAGAGTACGGTTTAAACTGTGAGCCTTTCGGTGCAGATCGAGATGTCTATGATGTCGAATTATTTTATCATAAAAAGGGTGGAGAATTTTGGGTAGTAGAACAGCAAGAGGAAATAGTCGGTACAGCCGCTTATTATCCGATTGAACGCGGTAATAATGCGGTGGAAATTCGCAAAATGTATATTTTGCCGGCAGTAAGGGGAAAAGGTTTGGGAAAGTTTTTACTGCAAGAGTTGGAAAGTAAAATAATGGATCGCGGCTTTGATGAAATCTGGATAGAAACGGCTAGCGTTCTCAAGGAAGCTGTTAAGATGTACGAAAATAACGGATATTTACCGGCGACTGGTGTTGAAACGCCAAGGTGCGATCGGGTTTATGTAAAATGTTTAAGTTAGAAGCCAAGTCTAAGAAACCGGGTTTCTGCAAAAATCTCGGTTGGTGGCAAAAGCATCTCGGAAGAAACCCGGTTTCTGGGAATTTTGCAACTGTTTTAATTTCTTTGTTGCCGCAGCGGAATCTCGATCGCAAATTCGGTACCTTCTCCCACTACAGAATTGCAATAAAGCTGACCACCGTGTTTTTCTACGACAATAGAGTGCGAAATTGCCAATCCTAAGCCTGTGCCTTTGCCGACTGGTTTTGTAGTGAAAAATGGGTCAAACAACCGCCGTTTCACGTCTTCGCTCATCCCGGAGCCGGTGTCAGCTATCCGCATTGCCACGCAGTTACTGTCGGTGACTTCGGTGCGAATCGTAATTGCGAGATTTTTGCCCGCGCGATCGAACTTATCAATCTTCATTTCCACAGCGTCGATCGCATTTGTCAACAAATTCATAAATACTTGATTTAACTGACCTGGATAACATTCAACTAAAGGCAAGTTACCGTATTCTTTGATAATATTAATAGGCGGGCGATCGGGTTTATTTTTCAGGCGGTTTTGCAAAATCAGCAGCGTGCTTTCAATGCCTTCGTGAATGTCAACTTGTTTCATGTCGGCTTCGTCAAGTCTTGAGAAAGTCCGCAGGCTCAAAACTATGTCGCGGATGCGATCGGCTCCGAGTTTCATAGATGATATTATTTTCGGTAAATCTTCAGCAAGATAATCAATTTCAAAGTCTTCTCTGGCCTCTAAAATTGTGGCGCTAGGCTGCGGGCATTCCTGCTGGTAAAGTTGCAGCATTTTTAGCAAGTTTTGAGTGTATTCGCTGGTGTAGCTGAGATTGCCGTAGATAAAATTAACCGGGTTGTTAATTTCGTGGGCGACACCTGCTACTAACTGTCCCAAACTCGACATTTTTTCACTTTGAATTAATTTAGTTTGGGTGTGCTGGAGTTGGTGCAAAGCTTGTTCGAGCTGTTGAGTTTGAGCTCTTGCTAATTCTGCCGCTGTAAGGGTTTGGGCGTACAATTCGGCATGGTCGATCGCGATCGCAATTTGAGCAGTTACCGCTTGCATCAGCTCGACTTCCGAATCGCTCCAATGGTGCGCGGACATAGCCTGATAGCAGCTAATCGTGCCTATATCGCCGGAAGCAGTATGAACCGGCAGCGACAGCACTGAGTTAATTTTAGAACTCTGGAAAATTGCGCTCACTTCTGCATCTCCAAAAGTGCTGACATCATCAATTTTCAAAATTTGTCGGCGCAAAATCTGCTGCACTGCGACACTAGATTTTTCCTCTACAGCATAAGTACCCAACAAACTCGGCAAATCTGCATTCTTCGCTTCGCAAACTATTTCCCAAACCGGAGGATTGCTGTTGGGGCGATACCAAACGAAGATGCACCAATCGAGCTGGATCAGATTGCGAATTTCTTGAACTGCAGTTGCTAAAATTGTGTCTAAATCTAAAGAATTGCGGATTTGGTTGGCAATTTGATTCAGCAGTTGTTCTCGCTGAGCTTGCTGTCTGAGGGCTTGCTCCGATCGCACTAATGTTTCTTCGGCAAGTTTGCGATCGGTTAAATCTTGAATGACTGCTTGGATAATTTTTTCATTTCCAACTTCGATGACTGTCAGCACGACTTCTGCGGGAAACTCAGTACCGTCTGAGCGCCGGTGCAGCCAATCAAAACGGTGGTTTCTGCGCTCAAAGGCGAGATCTATCATTTCGTTCGTCAATGTCGAAGAGTCTCTACCGTTGGGTTGAAAAAGCGGCGACAACTTGTCCAGATGATTGCCTACCAACTGCTCTTTTCCAGTATATCCAAATAGTTCTAATGTCGCGTTATTGACATCATAAATATTATTTTTGTCTGACATTAAAACAGCCATACTGGTTAATTCGTAGAGCGATCGAAATTTGGCTTCCGACTGCTGCAAAGCCGCTTCTATTTGTTTGCGAGCGGTAATGTCGGCAACCATTGCTAAAGCACCGACATAGCGCCCTTCTTTGTCAGACAACGGATTAGTAGAAAGTATCGCCCACAAGTCGCTGCCGTCGCGGCGACGGAACTTAAAATCGTGCTGTTCGCGAATTCCTTGATTGCGGCGATCCAGTTTGAATTGCGCGATCGCGATGCCTTCTGCATCCATGAAAGCAAATAGCGACTTCCCGATCGTTTCCTCTGCGGTGCAGCCAAGCATATCGGCCATTTTTTGGTTGACAAAAGTAGTTTTACCCTCCGCATCGATCGTCCAAATTCCTTCATCTGCTGTCTCGACAATGCACCTGTATTTTTCCTCGCTTTCCTTGAGGGCTTCTTCTGCCAATTGGCGCTCGGTAATGTTTTGAGTCATCAACAATCCGCCGGTGATTTCTTGCCGCTCGTTTCTGACTGGCAAAGTGTAAGCGAGGTAGATGCGATCGCGGTAAGTAAATTCGGTAACAACTGTTTCTCCAGCCAGCGCTGCCCGATAATTTGGCTCGACGGCACTGCAAAAATCCGGCTCGAATACTTCCCAGATTGTCTTGCCTTCCATCAATTCTTTGGAAAGCCCCACTGCTGCTAATTCTGTACCTTCTACCAGGGTGTAGCGCATTTCTGTGTCAAACAGCATCACCGCACCGTTAGGAATGTTGCTTGCCACCGCGCGGTATAGCTGTTCGCTTTTTTCCAGTGCTGCTTCTGCTTGGCGGCGATCGCTAATGTCAATGACGAGTGCACCGATGCCGATCGCCTCGCCGTCTTTGTCGAGCAGAGGAAAATAAGAGCCTGTCATGTGTCGCACAACCCCCGGCTGCCTGGGATTTGCAGCGCTCATCTCGATGTTAATTAAGGGAGTTTTCGTTCTCAGTATTTCTGCGTACAAAGGCTCTACCATTGGAGCAATATGCGGCACTGCTTCGCGTACAGTCTTGCTTATGTGATCGGCAGGATTGAGGCAATTTATCTCTGCTAAAAATTGATTGATTTGCACGTACCGCAGTTGGGAGTCAAGAATGCAGATTCCCGCCGGCGCTTCCTGCAAAAAAGCATCAAATAGTGCTTGTTTTTGTGCTAATTCTTGTTCTAAAGCTTTGCGATCGCTAATATCTGTTAGATAGCCTATCATCCCGATCGCTTTTCCAGTACAGTCTTTCAATAGCGAAAGTATCAGGTGCGAGGCAAAATTTTCTCCAGATTTACGGCGTGTTATTAGTTCTATTTCCAGCTCGCCTTTTTTTTGTAGCGGTTTGATGATTTTCTCTAATAAAGATTCCTGATTTTCTGGGGAGTGAATTAAAGAAATATGCTGTCCGATCGCCTCAGCTTCTTGATATCCGTACAACCTTTCGGAGGCTTTATTCCAACTGGTAATCGAGCCTTCCATATCGGTGCAAATCACCGATTCTCGAATTTGGTCTAAAATCTGACTTTGCAGTTGTAATTGCGATTTTGCAAGTTCGAGTTCGGCAATTTTTTCTTGGAGTAGTTGCTCAGTTTTTGTCAGTTCGGCACTTTGCTTTGCCAGCAATTTTTCTAGATGTGAATTGCACTGCTGCGGTGATTCTAGCGGCTCGCTATTTTCATCCTGAATATTAAAAATTTCTTCGGCACTCAACCAAATCGCGGACTCTCCCTCTGTTTCAATTGTCCGCAGGGAAACTCGCACGGGTACGAGATAGTTATTTTTATGTTTGTATGCTGCGGCGCACGATCGCGTGGAGCTATTTTTAGTAAGACTTTCTCGATCTTTTTTTGTGTCAGCACAATCTGTTTGCAGAATTTCCCAGTAGTTGAGCTTGAGAGTTTCTGCAACTGTGCGGCCGATCGTACTTGCAAAAGCTGGATTTACGTCGATAAAAGTCCCGTCCGCGCGGCACAGTGCCAGCCCGATCGGACTGAGTTCTAATAATTTGCGGTTGCTGCGATCGCTCTGGTCTTCTCCTAACAGGCTTTGCATCTGACCTAGCTAGATTTGGGTTATCTAATTATATATTTATTATCTGGTTTTTTGCTGTGACTTTTATCACTCGGAAAGGAAGAAGAAATAACTTCCCTCTTCCTTCTGCGTTCAATTAATCGCGGGCAATACCTTCGTTTCGGGCAGCCAACTGCACTGCATCGGCGACGGCAACGGCAACTCTTTCGTCAAAAACAGACGGTATAATATGTTCTTTGTCAAGTTGATCGGGGCTGACTAAAGAGGCGATCGCGTAAGCTGCACCCAAATACATACTGGTGGTAATCGTGCTAGCTTTGCAGTCCAAAGCACCTCGAAATATCCCCGGAAATGCCAAAACATTGTTAATTTGATTTGGGTAGTCGCTGCGCCCGGTAGCAATAATCGCCGCATCCTCCATAATTAATTCTGGCTGAATTTCGGGAATGGGATTTGCCATTGCAAAAACAATCGGATTCTCGGCCATCGATTGCACCATCGAGCGCGTCAGCACGCCGGGGGCGCTAACACCTAAAAATACATCCGCACCGGCGATCGCATCTTTCAAAGTACCGCCAGAAGGCACGGCAAATTCTAATTTTTCTGGGTTCATATCCGTGCGGTCTTTGGAGAGGACACCTTTGGAGTCGCACATGATGATGTTTTCGGCACCTGCTTGGCGCAGCAAGCGGGCGATCGCCACTCCGGCCGCACCGGCACCGTTAATCACGACAGACACTTCTGCGAGGGTTTTTTTGACGATTTTCAAGGCATTAATTAATGCTGCCAAACTGACGATCGCAGTGCCGTGCTGGTCGTCGTGAAAAATCGGAATATCTAGAGTTTCCCGCAATCTTGCTTCGATTTCAAAACAGCGGGGAGCAGAAATATCTTCGAGATTTACTCCGCCAAAAACCGGGGCAATGTTCTGTACTGTACGAATAATTTCTTCGGTATCTTGGGTGTTCAAACAGATAGGAAAGGCATCAATTCCGGCAAATTCTTTAAATAGCATGGCTTTGCCTTCCATGACCGGCAGGGCGGCCTCTGGCCCCAGGTTTCCCAGTCCTAAAATTGCACTGCCGTCGGTAACAATGGCAACAGTATTTTGTTTGATTGTGAGGTTGTAAACTTGTTGCGGATCCTTGGCGATCGCAGTACAAATGCGGCCGACTCCGGGGGTGTAGGCCATTGCCAAATCTGACTGGCGTTTGAGGGAAATTTTGCTAATTACGCTGATTTTTCCGCCGCGGTGCAAGTTGAAAGTGCGATCGTACACGTCGATCACTTTGATATCCGGTAGCGCTTTCATGGCTTGGACTATTTCTTCGCTGTGCTCGGTGCTCGAAGCATCGACGGTGATATCGCGAACTGTAGTGGCGCGGGTTTGTTCGATCGAGTCGATTTGTCCTAAGTTGCCGCCTGCAGAGGCGATCGCGTTGATGACGCTTGCGAGCATTCCCGGTTGGTTGGGGAGAGAAACGCGAATCGTTAAACTAAAGCTGGGGTTCGGTGTCAGTTTTACCATGATTGCTTGATTTGAGAATTTCAATTTTAGATTTTATCGCCAATATTAGACATAAAATTTAATAATTAAAATTTTCAACTTAAATTTTTAACAAATTCTGTGAACTCGGCAGAGCGATCGCACTACACAACCCCTAGGGCTCGTCATTCGATTTTAGATTTTAGATTTTAGATTTTAGATTTTGGATTGATATCGTGGACCGTTGATCGTCAGGTGATTTAACCGGCGCTAGAACACAGAGGACACAGAGAGAGAATAGAGATATGAATACAGGACGATGAAGAGAGGATTTGATATGATTCCACGGATCGATCGCGTGGCGGATATCACAGGAGAAATTCGCACAGTCAGTTTCAATGTGTTTGAATTGTGTCAAAACTTGGGACAGCCAAATTCGGGTAACATACCCCCTTTACAATCCGGCGGTTGAAACCGCGTCTGCAGAAACTTTCGTCGGCCCCAAGGCCGACTGGTTAATAAAGAATCTCCAAAATCCGGATTTGGTATAATAACTTTGTGATAAGCTGTTGCGGCATTTAAACTATATGCCAAAAAACAATAAAAATATTGTGGGGAGTAGGGGTTGGGCACGAGAGCCCGCCCTGAACATACAATGTTTATTTGTCCGACAGCTTATCTATTTTTCCAAATATTTATGTTCGCTGCAAACTCAATCAATGTGAAACAAAATTCTATTTTCCAGCAATCAGTAAATTCACCAGAATTACCTAAAATATTTATCGCCAAACAGCTTGCTGTGTCTGTCTTCTTCCGACGGCCATTTCTCTTCTGCTTGCCGCCTGATTCCTGCTGTTGTTTTTTGAAGCGAGACACCCAGGAGAGTTGATGCGGCTTTTTGGCGGCTTTTATTGGGGATGTAAAAAGTAGATGCACGGCTGTTTGAGCCGGCAGGTAAAAATCAGATCGACTGACAAGCGGACTTTTGGTATGTTAATTGTGCCTGCTTGTTTGACACTCTTCGATAGCGAGTGCAACGTTGCTTTCGATCGAATTACCTGCACGCTTTGCCCCAGAATTCCAGCGACTGAACTAACAGGCAATCTACCCGATGTCGGCACTGGCACAGCTTGGTTCCAGCACAGCGATTTGCTGGTTGCTGACTGTCAATTTTAGCGATCTGTCGCAGCATCGGCACAGATAATACTAAAAAATTTGCAAGCCAGACTATCGGCGGGAACTTTTTCAAAGTCTTGCCGATCGACCGGTTGCTCTGCCTCGCTGCCGGGGGGAACGACGCACAGCGCAACTTGTCCGACTCCAGCCATCAGTTCGGCAACTCGGTCTAAAATGCTGTCGATTTTTCCAATTAGCTGCTCTGCTACATCCAGACTCGGCGCGATGATGAAAAAGGTTTTGACTCCTTCGGGACAAGGGGCGAAGCCGAGGGTGCATTCTCGCAACAGTGCTTGAGTCGAGAGACTCAGAGAATCATCGAAGCGAGCGATTACTGCTTGATAAAAAGCGGTTGTCAAAGAACGATCGCCAAAAACAGGTTGAGATAACATAACTACTTCCTTTCGTGCGATTTTTGGGAGTATTGAAAAAATTTTAACATACCTTAATGTAACTGATTTAACTAAATTATATTGCGATCGCGATCGTTGACTAGATGTGATCTTTAGGGGTTTGTTTGGCGATCGGCATTGTGATAATCTGTAATCTAAGATACGAAACGCTGTGATTGAGGTCAGGATGAAATATATTATCGAGGGGGAAATCCCCCCAGCAGTAAAGCTAAAAGTTGCGATCGACCTCAACCTTTAGCGTTTAAAATAAATATCCAATCAAAATATTAAAGATGAACTCGATCGCCCAACAGTTAAAAGCAAGAATTGAAAAAGCCTTCATCGCAGCCTTCGGGGAAAGTTATGCGGGTACAGATCCGATGCTAGCCGCTGCGGGAAACCCCAAGTTTGGGGACTTTCAGTGCAATGCAGCGATGAGTTTGGGCAAAAAGTTAGGCAAGCCCCCGCGAGCGATCGCCTCGACAATCATCGAAAACCTAGATGTTACCGACATCTGCGAAACCCCAGAAATCGCCGGGCCAGGTTTTATCAATTTGAAGCTGAAACCGGCGTATTTGGAAGCGCAAATAAGTGAGATCGCCGCCGACACCCGTTTGGGGATTGAACCGGCGAAAACGCCTCAGACAATCGCGATCGACTTTTCGAGCCCGAATATCGCCAAAGAAATGCACGTCGGACATTTGCGATCGACAATCATCGGAGATGCGATCGCCCGCACCCTCGAATTTCAAGGCCACGACGTACTTAGAATCAACCACATCGGCGACTGGGGCACCCAATTCGGAATGCTGATCGCATACTTGCGCGAAGTTCACCCCGAAGCATTAACAACCGCTGACGCTCTAGATTTAGGCGATTTAGTCGCATTTTACCGCCAAGCAAAACAGCGCTTCGACACAGACGAAACCTTCAAAGAAACCGCCCGCCAAGAAGTAGTAAAACTGCAAGCAGGCGCAGAAGACACCCGCCGCGCCTGGAAATTGCTGTGCGATCAATCCCGCCGCGAATTCCAAGTAATCTACGACTTACTAGACATCAAACTAACCGAACGCGGCGAATCGTTTTACAATCCATTATTACCCGCAGTAGTCGAAGATTTAAACAAGTTAGGTTTGCTAGTAGAAAGCGACGGCGCGAAATGCGTTTTTGTAGAGGGTTTCACCAACAAAGAAGGCGAACCACTGCCGCTAATCGTCCAGAAAACCGACGGCGGCTACAACTATGCAACAACAGATTTAGCCGCCATCCGCTACCGGATACAAAAAGACAATGCAAAGCGCATCATTTACGTCACAGATTCAGGACAAGCCAACCATTTCGCCCAAGTATTTGCCGTAGCCAGAAAAGCCGGTTGGATTCCCGAAGATGTCGAAATTGTCCACGTTCCCTTTGGTTTAGTATTGGGAGAAGACGGAAAAAGGTTAAAAACTCGTTCTGGGGATACAGTGCGGCTGCAAGATTTGCTCGATGAGGCGATCGTCCGCACGCGCCAAGATTTAGAAGACAGATTAAAAGCCGAGGAAAGACAGGAAACTGAGGAATTTATTGCTAACGTATCTCGCACAGTTGGTTTAAGTGCGGTTAAGTATGCCGATTTAAGTCAAAATCGCGCTAGTAACTATGTATTTAGCTACGACAAAATGCTTGCATTGCAAGGAAATACCGCACCTTATATGCTGTATGCCTACGTGCGCGTCCAGGGCATTCGCCGCAAAGGAGAGATTGATTTTGACAACTTAGATGCAGGTGCAAAAGTGATTTTGCAGTCCGATGCCGAGTTAGTCTTGGCAAAGCATTTATTGCAGTTCAATGAAGTTATAAATTCTGTGGGCGGCGATTTGTTGCCGAATCGAATTTGTCAGTATTTGTTTGAATTGAGTCAAAAATTCAATCAATTTTTTGAGCAATGTCCGGTGTTGAAAGCCGAGGAACCGCTGCGGACTTCGCGGCTAATGTTGTGCGATTTGACGGCGAGGACTTTGAAGTTGGGGTTAGGATTGTTGGGGATTCAAGTGTTGGAGAGGATGTAATACCATTTCTCTAAAATCATGCAATACTCTCCGACCCCCCCTAGCCCCCCCCTTAGCAAGGGGGGGACAAGAATACTGTTGCATTATTTTTTGAAATTGGTATAATCTAAGGTTTGTAGCTGTAGGGTGCGTGAGAGCAATAAATATTTGAATCTAGGTGATGAAACTGTTTGCACTCACGCACCGCCCAAAGTCTTGAACAATACCGATGCAACCGGAAATAAGATAATTTTAACCGCCGATCAACGCCGATCAACGCTGATGAAAGAGGATTATTCTGCATCAATTCCTTGCCACAGTTCAGAAAGCGGTACAGTCTCCCCAGTCATTGCTTCCTTCCATCCTTGACGAAAACAATCTTCGGCTGACTTCAGCGGTTCCTCAGCAAGAACAATAACGCGGACTCGGCGACCCGAAAATTCTGAAGAATGCGCGAGAACTTCTTCCCAAGTTCCCTCTACTTCTAACAGTTGTAGTGTCATATCAAATCCATTTGTATCCGAATTATTCATCTCTCTTCTCTTCCTCTGCGCCCTCTGCGCTCTCTGCGGTTAAATCACTCCGATCCAACCGCAAACGATAATTGCCCTTAAATCGATCGGCAAAGTACACCTTAATTGAAAAAGACTCACTCTGCATCAATACCTTCCCACAGTTCCGATACAGGTCTAGTTTTTCCTGTCTTGATTTCCAGCCATGCTTGTCGAAAGCTCTCTTCTGGAGATGGAAGTGCTTCTTCATCTTCGTTAGCAAGAACAGTAATGCGAACTCGGCGACCCGAAAATTCTGAAGAATGCGCGAGAACTTCTTCCCAAGTTCCCTCAAATTCTAACAATTGTGCTGTCATTGCTTTGACTCTTTTTAAAATTAGAATTTAGTAAATTGTAGCGCATTCCTCAAATCGAGCATTTACGGCTTTTTGTTAAAAATTAAGCTCTCCAGAAGACCTTTAAACATTGTTACGACAATTTGGCGATCGTTATCTCTCACAAAAATATCGTAATTGGGACTTGAGTTAATTTCAATCAACCAATATTTTCCATTGTTATCTAGCGCAATGTCAAGCCCAGCATAATTAATCGCCATTTCATCAAAAACAGGTTTAACAAAATCTTCAATCTCTGACATGAGAGCAGGATTAATTATATGTTTGGCTTTTGCACCTTCCCAGTGCAGCGGGCTTAAATTCCCCGCAAATTCAGCCTGAGATTTGTCTTTCTCGTACAGCAAAACTAGCTTTTCTTTGCAGAAAACAGCCCGATATTCGCGGACAATTTCGATATATTCTTGAGCGAGCGCCACATAGTCATAATCTTTGCTGTTGACGTTAAATATAATTTCTAGAGCTGCTTTAATTTGCTCTATAGTTTTACACAAAAAAACATTGTTGCCACCAGCACCGCGATTTCTTTTGATAATCACCGGGAAAGCGAAATTTGTGTTTACTTCTAAAACAATTGATTCAATATCTGGGAAAGTTAAATATTTTTTATACTTCTCCTCGCAGTGAGGCGAGACAAAACTGAGAGTTTTGGGAGTATTTATCTTGCCCTTTAAGATTTGATAGGTATATTCTTTGTCTTTAAAAATCTCTGCTGCTGACGCGCTGTTAAATGGCGTCATGTAATTGACAAAATAATATTCTTCGCCGCCGTGTTTGATTCTAATCAAGTTTTGGGTAGGATGCAGGATTTCGCAAGGGATATTTAATTCCTCACAAGCTGCCAGCAGGATTTCAATATTGGTTAGCATAAAATGTAACTGAATTAGAAAGTAATTTTAAAGATTTGAGATTAGAGAATCGCTTCCAAATCTCAAACCTCAAATTGAATCAAATTTTATCCAAACAACCGCTGCTGTCCGTTTGCCGCATCTTTCCCGGCATAAATCTCGCGCGTTCCCTTGGGAATGTAAATCCAGTCGAACTCTTGCAGGCGGTTTGTCAAGTTGGAAATGCTGACTCCCAATTCATCTCTCATTTTGTATAAATGCGACCATTTTGTTAAATCGCGTCCCTTTCTTTTATCTTCCAAAACAACTCGGGGCATTAACAAACAGCTTGCAAAATATTGGGCTTGCCATTCGATCGACGCAATTTTGGTATTCGCGATCGCACCCCGACAAACAAACGGTTCTTCGACATCAGACGCTGTTTTTTCTCGATCGCCCAAATTGAGTTCCAACTGTTCGACAGTACCGTCTGCTTCGTCTTGATTGACGTGCAGCACCCAGTGGCCGATTTCGTGGGCGATCGTCGATTCGATGAACCCCGGCGGTTTTTCGAGAATCAATTCGTTGATTTCGATTAACCGCTGCTGGGGTAAAATCCTGGCGGCGATCGCACCTTCTTCATCCGGCTCAATGCAGTCCCAAACTACGCCCAAATCCAGAAAATCAGCAACCGTCGTCGCTTCAAAAGGCCATTTCGGAGCAAACTTTTGCGTTTTCTGCATCTGCATTAAAATGTCATTTGCCAAACGCTCGATCGATTCTTTGGGATAGAAGCAATACGGTTTAAAAATACTCACTATCAGGGGCCTCTCTTACGCTTCAAAAGATTGTTTGAGCCAATCTGGATTTTCTTGCATCCGGCGGAAAAGAGCCTGCATTTCCTTCGGATTCTGCTTCAGCAGCGCTTCGTACTGCTGAGGCAGTCTCCCCGCCAAAAAAATCAATTCCTCTTCGTTAATGTCGAGATTCCGCGCCAATGCTCGAATTACTTCCTCTTTTGGCGCGTAATCGGCGCGATCGTTCTCCAACTTCGACAAATAAGTAAAATCCACACTTAGCATAGCAGCAAGCTCACGTTGTGAGTAAGCCTTATCCTTGCGAGCTTGACGGATCAGTCTTCCAAATGTTTGTTCCACGGTTTTTCGCCTCCTGACAAGCATTCTAGCCTGTTTTGATGAAAACTTCAACAAAATACTTGACGGGAAAATCAACATGCGCTACCATGAATTTAGTTGACCCTTTAGTCAACTGTCGTGACCGCACTGCTGTGGTTAAAAGTGGAAATCAGCTAAAAAAACACGCTATATATAGCGCCGCTAAGTTGAGAGGAGCGATCGCCAGCCGGATCTAAACCCTTGTACGCAGCAAATAAGGAGGAACAGATAGCAAATGCTGAGAACCTGGACAGACACGCATTACAAGCTTGAAGACGATGACTGGCTATACATCGCCACCCACGAAGAACAAAGTTCGGCCTCACTGGTTTGTCCGGGCTACGCGCGGGATGGCGAAGGCTTCAGCATCCACTTCACCCCAGCCCACCTAGAAACCTTAGAGCATTTGCTCACCGCCCTGCGGATTATTCAAGCTCAACAAGAGGCGATGCTTGAGTACAAATATCCCGAACCAAAAGCTACAACACATCTCATTCGGTAATCGGAAGGGGAGATGGGGAGATGGGGAGATGGGGAGAATTAGCCAATTACCAATTACCAATTCCCAATTACCAATTCCCAATTGTCTGTAAATCAATAAAGAACTAAGGAAAAACAACAATGACTACTAAAACACAAGAAAGACCTACATTTTCAGTATTTGGTGCCAAACCGAACAATGCTTTGCTAGTACCAGAAATCCCGATCGCCGTTCGCAACAACTGCCAAAGCGGCCAGTGGGCGATCGGCGATACCGATTACGGTTCCAAGTGTTCGATCACCATCCTCAAATTTGCCAAATTTTTCGGTTCCCTCGGTCAAACTTCCCACACACTTTGGGGTCAACTTTGGTTCGTCGCAGAAACAGGCGAACTCCCCCAAGGAGTTGTCATGGTGACATACATCAAAAACCGCAGTTTAAACGATTTTAACCGTTTAGTCGCATCAGTTCAATCACGCGGCGTAGAGCCAGCAACCGGAATATTTGTCCCCGAATTCGTCAAACATTCCGGTCAAAAACCAGACGATAGCGGAGTAGTAAAACCGATCAATTACTACAGCTTGAAATGGTCGTGGATGGAGCGAAAAGACTGGGCAGTTATCGATCAAGCAGCAGCAGTTTTGTCCGATCCGAGCAATCAATCGCGGATGATTGACTTAGAAGGAACCAGGGCTATGATCTGTTTAGATAACCTACCAGCAGCACAAGTTGCGTCCTTGATGGCCGCTGACGCTGGCGGTGAAAGCGATGCTATTGCTTTGAATTCTAACGGCGGTATGTCGCTACCGTCAGCGGAAGATAGAGCAACTGCTGACTTGTTCTAATTTTGTGGAAAAGGCGCGATTTAATCGCGCTTTTTCCGTAACTGTGACAGCGAAGAGCCAAATGAAAAAAGTCACTAAAATCAAAACCCAACCAAACCTGCAAGAAAGCCGTTTGAGAGAGAATTTCGAGATGCTCGATCGCATTCGGGATGATACAGTCAACGACATCGAAAGTCTTACCAAAGACTTCCAGCACATGACTGTAGTTGCCGAATCTATCCGGCGGAATTACCGAGCTTTGCTATCGGAAAATCAACTGCTAAAAAACACGCTTCTAAGTATAGTTGAGGATTGCGAATGCTGGCAAAGCAATCGGTGCGATCGCTGTCAAAAAATACTCAAATCTCTAGACAACAATAATCCCGACTGTCCGCCGAATGCAGCCAAAGAATACCGAGCTATTCTCAGCCAACTGCGGAACTTAGGATAACTCAAAACCTCTCACAAACCAACCCTGCAAAAGTTTTAATCAGGAGCAACAAACCTTATGACACTAGCAACAGCCAAAGATAGCAAAACCAAGATTTTGCAAAGTTTTCACCAAATTTTAGCAGACAAAAAAAAGATTGAATCGAAAGTCGAAACTAAGGAACAGTCAGCGGAAAAAGCCAAAAGCAAACAACTCCTAGAAGTTGCTTCTACCTACACAATTGATAGCATTGTTAAAGGCTTGGCAGACTTGCAATTAGATTTCGGTAGCATCACCAGCGGACTTTCGGAAAAACTGAAGGCGGAATCTGCGAAATTAGATGAATTAAAACGGGCGATCGAAATTGAAGCCGAACAATTGCAAGAGTTGCAGCAAGTTAGAGTTGTAGCAGACGCTCTCCACATTTTAACTCAAGAACACCGGGAAAAACTGACGCTCCTCGAACAAAACGCCGCCAACCAGCGCGAAGTATTGGAAAAAGATACAACCCAAAAGCGCAAGATTTGGGAAAAAGAACAGCAAGAATTTGATGCAGCTTTTCAAGAACAAACTGCACTCACAACAAAAGGGCGCCAGCAGGAAACAGCCGATTATCAATACGAATTGCAGCGCGATCGCAAAATTGAAACCGACGAATACGAAGAAACGAAGCGCAAACTAGAACGGCAATTGGAAGAATCTACCCGCGAAAAAGACAAAAACTGGGCGGAAAGAGAAAAAGCCCTCAGCGACAATCAAGCGGAGTTTGAAGAGAATCAAAGGAAGGCCGCTGGATTTGAAGAAGAACTCAAACAGGCTTATGTGAAAGCCAAAGAAGAAGCTATTCAAGAAGTTTCCCGCGAAGCTAAAGTCAAGGCAGATTTAGCGGACAAGGAATGGGAAGCAAGCAAGCAGGGATATGAGTTGAAAGTGCAATCTTTACAGCAGACTATTGCGCGGCAAACTGAACAAATCGCTGAGATTTCCGCGCAACTGCAAGCTACGATGAAGCAAGCGCAAGATTTGGCAATGAAAGCTTTTGCGAGCAAAGCTTAAAGATTACTCGGCGGTTGAAACCGCAACTACACAAACGAAGTCCGCGCAACGCGAGACTAAGAATTAGAATTGAAACCAGACCAAATTTGCCCAACTATTAAGAGATGGAAAGCTATGAACAAAAAAGTTAGCGACAAAAGCACCAAGGCTCAAATCTTAGAAGCGTACAAGGAAGCCGCGCAAGAAAAAGCTGCATTAGAATTGCAAATCAAACAGCTAAATGCTTCCCCAAAGCAAGCAGCAGTTCCTGAAAAACTTATTGTGGAGGCACAAAAATCAATGGTTTCAACTCAAACTCAACAAAAAATGCAGTCCACAATCGACAATCTGATTTTGCTGCAATTTGGCTTTGGTGGCGCTGTCAGCGAGTTGTCTGAGAAGTTAACTTCCGAAGCTACTAAATTGGAAGAATTGCGGCGCGTTGTGGGGGAGGAAGTTCAACAACTGCAAGAGTTGCACGGTTTAGAAGATGTTGCGGAAGATACGCTGGATAATTTAATTCAGCAGTACGAAGAAAGTGCGAAAACTTTTACTGACGAACTCAGCGAACGGCGCGAAACTGTTGAACAGGAGTTGTTGGAACTGCGGCTGGCTTGGGAAAAAGAGCAGGAATTGCAAAAGTTGGCAGTGAAAGAACGCAATGATAATCAGCAAAAAGCTCGCAGCCGGGATGAGGAGTTGTATGATTACGATCTGAATCTTCAGCGAAATCTGGATATCGAAGAATACGAACAGCGCCAGCAAAGGCTTTATCAAGAAATTGAAGAGTTTCGCCAGGAACAGGAGAAACAGTGGGCGGAACGGGAAAAATCTATTTCGGAACGGGAAAGTTTGTCTGCGGATGTTAAGGCTAAGGTGGAAGCTTTTCCGAAGGAATTGGAAGCTAATATCAAGAATGGGAAGGATACTGGTCGCAATATTGGCAATTATCAAGCTAAGGTTAAGGCGGATTTGTTGGCTAAAGATATTGAAGGACAAAAGCAAAATTATGAGCTGCAAATTCAAGGGATGTTGCAGACTATTCAAAATCAAGATGCGCGGCTTGCTAGTTTGTCACAGCAACTTGATTCTGCTTTGAAACAGGTTCAAGATTTGGCGGTGAAGGCGATTGAGGGTTCGTCGAATTTGAGTTCTTTCCAAGCTGTGAGGGAAATTGCGATCGAACAAGCTAAGACTCAGCAGAAAAATAAGTAGATACAGCGCTTTTAGGAGCTAATTAGGTTGCTTTAGATACCCGATTTCTTGAATAAGTCGGGTATCTGGATATGGTCGGGAGAGATTTTTGCGATCGCCCGCGAACTGTGCAAAAATATAAGTATTTAGGCTGGAGGTAAGTGCTATGGCTGATAGTAACAACTTGGAACTGCGGGATATTCCGATATATTCTATCCCTCAAGCAGCACAATATCTCAGGCTGCGGAGAGATATGTTGCGACATTGGGTTGTTGGCTGGTACTCGCAAACAAAAACGGACAAGCACTTCTTTGAGCCGTTGATTGAGTTACCTCAACACAATAATCTTGAACTGCTGCCCCAGTCCAAAACTACACTACTTTCTTTCACAAATTTGGTAGAGGCTCATGTCTTGATGGCTATTGTTAAGGCTACAGGCTTCTCCCGCAAGCAACTTAGCACCACTCTCAAATGTGTCAACCGTAATTTTTCTACTCCTCACTTATACGCTCGAATTGAGTTTCAAGTCGAGGGAATTGCTATTTTGTTTGAGAGATGCGGACAGAAGCTTGCAGCATCCGGCAGGGAACAGGAAGCAAGGCAGATTCTAGACATTTATTTCGATCGCATTGTACGAGATGAAGCTGGATTACCTATCAAACTCTTCCCTTTCACGAAGCTACCAGGTTCCGACGAACCTAAAACAGTGATGATTGACCCCACAATCTCCTTTGGTCGCCCAGTTTTGGCTGGAACTGGCATTCCCACAGCTATGCTGGCAGAACGTTACAAAGCGGGTGATTCCATCGATGAACTTGCTGAGGACTATAATTGCGATCGGCTCCAAATAGAGGAAGGTATTCGCTGCGAACTTCCGCTAGTAGCATGAATGAGATATTTTTCATCGATCGATGTTTAGGAACAAAACTGGCAGATTCGTTACGAAATGCGGGGGCGACAGTAGAAATTCATGACGATCGTTTTAAGCAAGATGTCAAGGATGAGGATTGGCTGAGGATAGTTGGAGAAAGCAATTGGGTTGTACTTACAAAGGACAACCCAATTGCTAGCCGTCCTTTGGAGTTATTGGCTGTGGCTCAAGGTAATGTACGGCTGTTTGCATTTGTGGGTGGCGATGTTTCTGGAGTTGTAGTGGCACAAGCTTTTGTAAATGCCTTAGAAAATATGCAACGATTTATTCGGGGGAATCAAGCACCTTTTATTGCTAAGGTGTACCAGTCGGGTTTGGTAAAGCCCTGCAAAAACCAAAAGGAACTTTTGAGGATTCTCCCTAAAACCAGTGAGTAAATCATCTCAAAGTTAATCTCGATTAGTCCAGTTTATAAACTGTCTACTTTTTTCCAGGCTCCAAGAGTATGAAAACCTACCTACAACGTTGTAGCTTTTAGTAAAAAGCCCGATCGCCCTGTGCACTTCTAGAAACTGTCCTTTGTTCTCCTGGCCGCTTCATTCACGATCATTATTGTATAAGTTAATCAACCAAAAAATATATTTGGGGTTTAAAGATTATGTCACAACAAATTGTACGTCAAAAAGATACTAATGCTTGGATTCTTCAGTGCTGGGTTTCTTTTATTGTTGCCATTTCTGCAACTACTGTTGGTGTGATTTATTTACAGGTAGATCCTTGGCAAAAGGCTTTTATGGGTATGGGTTTAACTTTTTCGGTTGGCTCGTCTTTTACTTTAGCAAAAACCATTCGCGATAACAACGAGTCAACAAGATTGACTGCGAGAATTGATGAAGCGAGGGTTGAGAAAATTCTCGCGGAACATCATCCTTTGAAATAAGATGACTCGGCGGTTGAAACCGATCCTATACAAACGAAGTCCGCGGAGGCGGACTAAGAGCTCGAAAAGGTGAAACTTATATGTTGTTGCATAAAAACAGCCCGCGCGGGCTGTTTTTGTTGAGCTTGATGGGAAAACCTGCGGATTTCAATGGCTACCTTTAAACTTACGATCGCCCTTAGTCTTTCGACGCTGGCGAACACCGGCCTGAACGGTTGCCAAATCCACCGGAAAACCAACGACAGGAATCACCTGATCCTGGCGTTCTTCTTCCAGATTCTTGAGTTCGGTGTAGTCAACCCAGTGAATGCAATTTACCGGACAAGTGTCCATCGCCTCAGCAATCAACTCTTCAGAATCACCGTCTTGTCGGACTACGCGCGATCGTCCGTAATCCGGCTCAATGTAGAAAGTATTGCGAGCAACATGAGCGCAGTGCTTGCAGCCAATGCAGGTAATCTCATCAACATAGACACCTTTTTGGCGAAACACACCGCCCAATTCCGGTTCCAAACCAGAGCGATCCGGTGCATCCCGCAAAAATCCGCCCAACTCCGGCTCTAAACCAGAGCGGTTATCGATACTGTCTGTTTGGAATGGAGAAAGATCCGACATTTACACCTCTTCCAATATATAAATAAGCCCGCCGGCGCGGACTTCGATCGAACCAGATGGTAACAATCTCGATCGACTCGTTGAAGTCTTCGGACTTGAGTCCTTTGTTACCCCAATCGCCAGCAAGGACTTGCATTTGTGACTGACTCTGAACAATTTGTCAACTCTTAAGCGCACCAGCGCTGAACCACCAAGCGGATCGAGCCGTCTTGATTTTGCTTTTGCTCAGAAACTTGGAAGCCCTGCTTAGCGCTTTCATTTACCACAGTATGGTAAGCGTAGCGCTGAGTCACCTTGTTCAGAAAACGGTCTACAGACCAAGCTTGCTGCCAAAATTGGAGATCCGCCACCAATTCATACTCAGTCCCGTTCCAGCTAAAACCTACGTCGTAGCCGTTTTCTTGCTCGATTACAACCTCAGCGGTGCTGGTGAGGCCGCGATAGCCGCGCACCTCAGTCGGGCCCGACTTCCAGTCGATACCCAAATCAGTTAAAGCAGCTTCCAAAGAATTCAAATTGCGGATCTGGGTCTTAATTTGGCTAAAGTGTGACATGGTGATTCCAAAAAAATTTAAGTGAACTCAACAAAAAAGATTACCAATCGCTAAAAGCCACTTGGGCCGTCGCTTCGGCTGGCTGATTGAGCGCTTGCGCGAAATATTCAGATGTTGACTCTTGATGAAGCACCACACCGAGCTGGGCTTCAATTGCAGCAGTTACCTCAGCGCAGGAAGCACCGACAATGCCGGTGACTGTTTCCTGTACGCGGCCATCTGGATAAATCACAAACTCTAGTGTTTCCATAATCCGGGCTGACTGAATTAAGAACGATGAAATGCAGACACCGACGCCAGCAAGCCTGGTACGATGCCTCCTGAAGTCGATTCTTGAGAGTTGGCTGACTCGCCACTATATCAATTTTGACGAATTGATAGGTTTTGAGTCACAACTTAACAGAACTTATTAATAGGTAGGAGCAATACGTCAGTGTTATGTAAAGTTTCGCGTAGATCGTGACATCAGTCAAGTCGATGGATTTGAGATTTGAGATTTTAGATTGAGGAAGAAGGCAGAAAAAAGAGGGATGAACCGCAGAGGGCGCTCTTGGCGCAGAGGGAAGAAGGCAGAAGGTAAGAGGCAAAAGTATAAATTCCCCATCTCGCCCTCTAATTCTCTCTGGGGTCTAAAATGTCTCGCAGGCCGTCGCCTAAAAGGTTGAAACCCAGAACAATCAAGGTAATCAGCAAACCGGGAAACACAATAGTCCAAGGAGATGAAAGAGCGTATCCGCCTTTGAAAGCATCGGAAAGCATTGTCCCCAACTCCGGGGCGGGCGGCTGCGCGCCCAAACCGAGAAAACCTAAACCGGCGGCTTCTAGGGTGGCTGTACCAATTGAAAGAGTTGCTTGTACAACTAGAGGCGCGAGACTTCCGGGCAAAATGTGGCGAAAAATAATCCGCAAGTCGCAGGCGCCCAAGGCTTTGACTGCTAAGACAAATTCTTGTTCTCGCAGCGACAGCACCATACTGCGGGCGAGGCGGATGTAAATGGGAATTTGCACGAGGCTGACGGCGATAATTACGCTTTGCAGGCTCGGCCCGGTGACGGTGACAAGGGCGATCGCCAGTAAGATCGAAGGAAACGCTAGCAAAATATCCGCCAAGGTGCCGATCGCAATTTCCAGCAACCCCCGAAAATAGCCGGCCACCAGCCCCAAAACCGCTCCTACAAATAACCCCGCACTCACAGAAACCAGGCTCGCAAGCAAAGATATCCCCAATCCGTGCCACACCCGCACCAACAAATCTCGCCCCAAACCGTCGGTGCCGAACCAGTGTTGAGCGCTAGGAGCCACTAATCGGGATAAATAATCTCGATCGACTGCAGCATCGTAGGGGTGAAGCAGGGGAGCTAACAGTGCCGAAAAAACCAGCGCTACGGTCAAAATTAAGCCAATTTTTCCCGAGGTCGATCGGCTAAATCGCTGCCAAGCTGGCTGTGAAAATAGTGAGATATTCATAGATCGATCGCGCACCAGTTCTCGCGCCAGATGGTGGATGTTAGATGTTTTTTTGTAAAGACCTTTAAGATATAAAAGAAAAGGTAAATTTAAAACCGCAATGACATCAACCCTACTCAAAACCTCCGCCCGATCGCCCCTCAACGCCCCAACAGTCCGCCATTTCCCCAACGGTCTGACAGTTATAGCCGAACACTTACCAGTCGATGCCGTCAACCTCAGCGTGTGGATGAATTTAGGCTCAGCCGTCGAATCCGACGAAATCAACGGCATGGCTCACTTTTTAGAACACATGATTTTTAAAGGAACTCCCAGCATCAAAAGCGGAGAATTTGAGCGGGCGATCGAGCAGCGCGGTGCTGTCACCAATGCCGCCACCGGCCAAGATTACACTAACTATTACATCACCACAGCCCCTAAAGATTTTGCTGAACTAGCTCCCCTACAAGTCGATGTCTTGCTCAACGCCAGCATTCCCGACGACGCTTTCGAGCGGGAACGGCTGGTAGTATTGGAAGAAATCAGACGATCGGAAGACAATCCGCGCCGGCGCACCTATCAGCGATCGATGCAATTAGCCTTTGAAGTCCTGCCCTACAAGCGACCGGTATTAGGCCCGACTGCCGTCATCGAACAGCTTACCGCCCAACAAATGCGCGATTTCCACAGCAGCCGATATCAGCCTGGGGCGATGACAGCCGTCGCTGTAGGTAATTTGCCAGTCGAGAGGCTCATAGAAATTGTCGCAGACAGTTTTGCCGCCAAAAGCACAGCACAAAATAGCCCCATAAATTTGCCAGATGCCGGCAACTTTCAGCCAGAATCCGAAATTCTCAACTACGGCAAAGAATCGCCGTTTACCGAAACAGTCCGCCGCGAATTTGTAGACTCTGCACTCCAGCAAGCCCGACTGATCGTGATGTGGCGAGTACCCGGTTTGCTGGAAATGTCCGAAACCTACGCCCTAGACGTTTTGGCGACAATCTTGGGCCACGGCCGCACAACTCGCTTGGTGAAGGAGTTGCGCGAAGAAAGAGGGCTAGTTTCGTCAATTTCCGTCAGCAACATGACTCAGCGGCTGGGGGGAGTATTCTCGATTTCAGCTAAACTAGGGACAGAAAACTTGGAAGCAGTCGAATCAGCGATCGTCGGACACCTCCGCACTCTGCAAACCGAACTGGTGACAGATGCCGAAATTTCCCGCATCCGCACGCAAGTAGCCAATCGGTTTGTGTTTAGCAATGAAACTCCCAGCGATCGAGCAAGTTTGTACGGTTACTATCATTCAATGCTAGGAGATATCGCTCCCGCACTCAACTATGCAGCCTGCATCCAAGCTATAACAGCGCAGGATATCCGGGAAGCCGCCGTCAAATATCTGTCTCCCGACGCGATGGGGGTTGTGGTAATTCGCCCCGAAGCAGCATAATTCCGATTTCCTTCTAAACCAGACAATCGTTTCTTTGCCAAGCTAGGAAGAGTTCCAAATGCACAAAGATGGTAAGCCGCCACCATCTTTGATTTGAGAATACTCCGTGAAGTTCGATCGCCTGTCGCCTTGAAGCTTTTGTATCGAATCATGAATACAAAACCTTTAATGTACGGGCGATCGGTAAAATTGCCGTAAATTTCTGAGAATATAAGCTTGGAATCATTGAAGTGCACAGGGAAGCATGAAATTACAAAACTTTCTCAACTCAAAAATTAGGTACGATGCCAAAGCAATCGCTGCTGACGACCAACTCAGCCGCCAAATTCAAAGCCGCCTCATCGATCTGGGTTTACTGAAACCTCCCGTAGACGGCATTTTTGGCCCTCTTTCTACCGCCGCCCTCCACCGATTTCAAACCTTGATGAAGTGCGGCGAACCGGGTTTTTTGGGAGCAATCACAGCCAAAAAGCTGATCGAAACCAAAACAACGGACATTCCCACACCTCGCCCGATCCTAAAAACGACCAGAGACACTATTTTTAAATCAAAACCCCTAGCGTCTTCTCAACTTCAGGACTCAGAAAAACAAGTAATTCCAGCGGGAAAAGAGTTTGAACTCCTGGCTTTTGTTCCAATTCGCGGCCACATCAGAGTTGCTCTCCGCAACCAGTCTTTCAAAAATTCAGGAATTTGGTATGTTTACGGAGGACACGCTCAAGTTACTTTAGACGGCGTTTTGCTTTATCCCAAACCGAATCCGCCAACTGTCAGACTTGGCATTCCTTATCGATCGCAATTAGATAATTTTTACAACCCTACGGGTGCTTGCAACGTAACTTCCATAGCGATGTGTCTGGACTTTTTGAGAGTGCCGCGGCGCAATAGAACCGGACAATATGAAGACGAACTTTACGAATATGCGATCTCCAAAGGTTACAGTCGCTGGGATCCCTACGATTTGGCAAAAATTGTTAGAGATTACGGCGCTCAAGATTACTATACCGAGAATGCAACTATTGATGACGTTCAAGATTGGCTGGCAAGCGGAAATCCCGCTGTCATCCACGGATACTTCACGTCTTTCGGTCACATTATAGTTGCTGCGGGCTACGACAGCGAGGGATTCTTCGTTCACGATCCCTATGGCGAGTGGTTCCCCAGCGGCTACGATACAAGTGTCAGCGGTGCCTACTTGCACTATTCCTATCGTTTAATCCGCAGCGTTTGTATGCCTGACGGAGATTTTTGGGTGCATTTTATCTCGAAGTAATTTGGCATTGGGCATCGAGAATTGGGAATTGGGAATTGGGAATTGAGCGTTAAAAATTGGGAATTAATTATTAGTTATTCACAGGACTAAATAACCAATAATATCAAATTTGGTAGCATCAGAATTGCCGCTCTCTCTTCTCTTTCTCTGTGCTCTCTGTGTTCTCTGCGGTTAAATTCTTCTGATGCAATTATAATTGATATAACAATAGCGAGGAGGAGACGGCAATGCCGTTTCCCTACCCTAATTAATTGTAGGGAAACGGCATTGCCGTCTCCTGATATCAGTAACTAACTATTAATTTTCATGCTCAAATCCAGCCAAGCCGATCGCGTAATTGGAGCACTCGTAGAAATATAATCAACTCCGGTTTCCGCCACACTCCGAATAGTTTCTAAAGTCACATTCCCAGACGCTTCAATTTTTACCCGATCGCTCTTTTCGCGAATTATGGCCACAGCCTGCCGCATTAAGTCAAAGGACATATTGTCTAACATGATAATATCCGCCTTGTGCTGCAATGCTGTCTGGACTTCGGCGAGAGTTTCGGTTTCGACTTCGATTGTCAGCGGATAGGGGATAGAATTGCGAATTAGGGCGATCGCCTCCGCAATTCCCCCAGCCGCCGCAATGTGATTGTCTTTCACCATCACCGCGTCATCCAATCCCATCCGGTGATTCCAAGCGCCGCCGATTTGAGTTGCGTATTTTTCCAACAATCTCAATCCCGGTGTTGTCTTGCGCGTATCCACCAATTGCACGGGCAAATCGGCAATTTTGTCAACATATTTTCGAGTTAAAGTAGCGATGCCGCTCAAACGCATTGCCAAGTTTAATGCTACTCTTTCTCCGGTTAACAGCGCATCGAAATTGCCGGAAATTTCGGCAATTACTTCTCCTTTTGCGCACAGTTTCCCTTCGGGTACTTGGGGAATGAAACTGAGGCTGCTGTCTAAAAGTTTAAATGTGCGATCGGCGATCGGCAATCCGGCTATGACTCCCGCTTCTTTGACAATCCATTTAGCAGTACCCTGGATGCTGTTTGCGGGGAATAAGGCTGATGTTGTGCGATCGCCCCTACCGATATCTTCTAGCAGCCAGTCGTGCAGTAGGGAGTCTAAAACTATCCAAGGTGGCAATATTGCTGTCATGTTTTTGTCGGTTGTTATATCAATAGGAATTACGCATCAAAACCCAAGAAACCGGGTTTTTGCCAGAGAATCGGGCTGTAACAAAGTATCTCGGAAAAAACCCGGTTTCTGACTACCCGTGCGTTTGGGACTGCTATTAGAAACAATAGTCGATCGGCTAATTTTCGGCAAGTTGCAGAATGATGTTGGTGTGAGTGCGATTTTGGGCGATCGCACTACATAATCAGCTATTCTGTTGCTGACCTTGGGTTTTGGTGGTTTAATGGACTAGATGGGCGATCGCGAGCAGAAACCATGATACAGCCAGTCATTTTAGAAAAATTAGCAGAACACCCTGAGTCTCTTCAGACAGAAGTGCTTCATTATATTGAATTTTTGATTGAAAAGTAGGCTAAAAAACTCAACTCAAGAAAAGCCGACACAGAAGCGTCGTGTTGCCGAAAAAATAAAAGGAATGTTTGTTCTACCGCTACCTGATGACTTTGATTAGCCGCTTGAGGATATGAAGGAATATAGGTCATGAATATATTACTAATTAGATGCTAATGCTTTGATATAGCTAATCTTGAATTTAAAGGAGACTAAAAAATGATGATAGAAACTGCCATCTTAAAAAATCTCGAAAAATTGCCTGAATCTGTCAAACAGGCAGTTCTTGACTATATAGAATTTCGAGTAAGCCGATACGCCCAAGAGGCTCCTAAAACGGAAAAAGCTGCCAAGCGAGGCGGACTTGAAATTTGGAAAGGTAAAATCTGGATGTCTGATGATTTTGATGAACCTCTCGAAGATTTAAAAGATTATATGTGAACATGAATATTCTACTGGATACCCATACTTTTCTCTGGTACTTGGAAGACAGTAAACAATGGTAGTCCTGCATAGCAAGGAAAAAGTGTTATAATTTTATTCTTTATAACCTACCTTGAATTTTAGCTGATGAACTGTCCCAAGTGTCACTCTGAATACATCTTGAAAAATGGTCGCACTCAGCGATGGCAAGCAAAATTTTAAATGTCGAGATTGTGGAAGACAATTTGTCATGACTCCCAGGCACCAACCGATTGCAGAAGCAACAAAAAAGTTGATCGATCGACTTTTATTAGAAAAGATATCTCTAGCTGGGATTGTGAGGGCGACTGGGGTTTCGGAACGGTGGTTGCAATACTATGTGTTTAGAAAAAATTAGGAGCTGTAAAAAGACAAGTAGAAGTAAAGTCAAAAAAAAGGGGAAACTAATAATTCAATGTGATGAGATGCAGTCATTCATTTGTTGGCAATAAGGATAACAAGCAGTGGATTTGGCCGGCAATTGATGCATCTACCCTCATAAATTGTAGGAGTATATATTGGCAAAATAGATCGAGCTGGTGTTCAAGGATTATGGGACTATTTGCCACCAGTTCCAGAGTCAATGTGCCGCAAGTTATACAGACTTTTGGAGTGCCTATAGAATAGTTTTTCCTCAAAAAAGACACAAGGCAGTAGGAAAGGAGACTAATCGGACAAACTATATAGAAAGATTTAATAATACGATGAGACAAAGAATATCTCGATTGGTGAGAAAAACTCTTTCATTTTCCCAAAAACTCTCCAATCATCTGGGGGCTATTTTGTATTTTATTCATGAGTATAACGCCAGTTTATCTATCAATTAAAACCCTAGATATTCCTTGCTATGCAGGACTACCCGCAAAAAACCCGGTTTTTCTGAAAAATCGTCGATATTTCCGAGAGATGCTTGATGCAGAAACCGGGTTTTTGACCCCGCTGGCGTAAGTTTTGTTAACAATACTCGGGACAGTGTGTGAATAAAAGTGCGATCGCACTTCTGCAAAAAGTAACTGGAATCTGAACCAGCAAAAATAGAAAACCAGACAATATTTAGGTCAATCTCAAAAAACCGATCGGTTTAACAAACTGTTTCAATAAAATACTTGAATTAAATTTACCCCAAGTCTTATCAATTTGTCAAGTGTAAAATAAATTTTTAGTATTTTTTTTAAACAATTTAGCTACCGTATACGTGTGGTTTGAATTTAGATGGAATCTTGCCCAGTTGATAAAAATCCGTCAATTTCTTACCTTCACTATCAGCCAGAGAATCAAAATATTCGCGAACGCTGATATCTTTAATAGAGTCTACATCATAAAAATGCAGCGACTCAACATCAAATACTAGAACTGGATCCACAAATGTTACCTTCCCTTGACCAATTGTATAATTATCCCACGGGTTTTTGCCAAATTTTCGTCGAATATGAATCTGCCATTGCCCATTCGGGTAAACGGTCAAAGTTTCATTAGAAATAGGCATCCAGTTGCCATCTACTACGCAGCCAGTAGAAATTTTTTGAGGTGAGAATACTTGAGGTTGAGGCATGGCTCCATAAACAATGCGAGTAATACGTTTGGCACGATAATCAAATTCAAAGCTTTTGGGGTATTTTGATTTCCGATTCCACCACGGAATAACTTTAGAAGTTTTTAGTTGAGAATCTATTTCCTCACGATGTGCTTCATAACAACAGAGCATTTGCTGATATTCTACTCGACTAAACTCAGAGGGATCTACATAGATTGTCCAGTTGCTTCTGGATACATCGTCATGAAAAGTTTTGATTTCTAATTTGGCGCGCTCGCTGGGATTAATCGGCAGACCCATATCTAATAGTTCGGGAATAATTCTACCAGCCAAAGATCGAGAAACTACTTTGTCATTAAAACAGAAAATCGGGAAGCGAATCAAGTCACGAGAAGTTGGCAATAAACTTCGGAAAGAGTGTTCTTCCATGATGCTGATACGATGGACTTCTTGTGGATTATTCGTGGGACAATAAACTTGAAAAGTTAAGACATCTGGACGTTTTTTTTTGTAGTATTTAGACAAATTATATGGACTTGTAGGAGATAAGCGTTCATAGATTACCAAAGCGCATAACACAAGAATTACACCCATATCCCACAGTTTACTTTCAGACAATCTCAGGCAAATTTTTCTGTACAATTGGTCATAAATATTTTTGACATTTTTAATAATTATTATATAATTAGACATACACTATTTTATCGCCAACCAATAACCTCAATAAATCCGCCCCGCCCCACTTGATGTCTGAAAAATACAAGGAGAAATAGCGAGTTTCTGCTGTTTCTCCTATTCAAATTTACCATGCCAGACAGGGCTGGCATTGCACGGCCGCCAAAACCGGTGCGCGGTGCACACCCTACAGGGTTTTAATTTGCGGCTGAGTTAACAGCCGGGGTTCCTGATGTCTGAGGCGCGAGACGACTTGCGATTTGATTGATGAAACCTTGCAAGAAGGAAACTTGCTGATTTTGCATAAATACTGCTTGCAAAGTTTTTGTCAGTTCCGTAAGATTGAAGATGCCTTTAGCATTTTCCAATTCTTGAGTTGAGAAATATTCAATCAAACTCAGTCCGGCTATTCTGGTAAAGTAGGCTGCACTAATTCCCTGCACCGCGCCTCCGGCTGCATAGGTGACGGCATTGCTTTTCAGCAGTCCAGTAATAGTTTGGGTAGACAGTTCTACTAATCCCAGTTTGAACATTTGGGTTGCTAAAGTTCCCGCTACTGTTTTAGCTTGATCTAAGGAAAACTTTTGCTGGTAGATAGCGCCGAGGTCGATGACGAGTTGGGTGCTGATGGCGGTTGTTGCTAGCAAGTCTAAGGCGGGAACTGGGTTAGCAAAAACGGCGGCGGCGGCGATGTACTGATATTGTTCGATGATGGGAATTGCCCGATCGCGCCTGACTGCATTTAATAAGGTTTTCGCCTCTAATTTAATAGTCGCAGCTTCGCGTACCGCACTCGCCCAGACCAACTGTTGCCGTTCTTCGGTTACGATTTTAGTCAATCTTGCTGTCAGCGGTTCGAGTTGAGAAACTTGATTTTCGATCCGTTCTTTAACAGTGCCGTCTGGTTGGTGCTGCCGCACTTTAATAGAATTTGGGGAAGCTGCGATCGCAATTATATCTTCTGTTCCCAATATTCCTTGCATTCTTTGGTGCAACTGCTGCAAAACTTGCGACTGCTGCGTTGGCAAATATTGGTCTAGTTTGTTCCAGACTAGCAGCACGCGCTGACCTGCTGAAATTAGCTGAGATAATGTTTTAAATTCAGAATCCGTAATGTCGCCCGCTGTCACAAACAACACTAAATCACCGCTGATTTTAGCATCGACATTTGTGGTATTGGTAAACAGCGGTGCTGTTTCTGAAAAAATCTGCTTTGACGGTTGTTGGGATGCCCAATTAGAATTTAAAACTTGAATTAAGGCAGTTTTGCCGACAGCTTTGCCGCCGCTTACGGTAATCCGCAAGTCTTGTCTGTCTAATTCCGCTTTGAGCCGATCGAGCTTTGCTGTTAGATTAGCCGGATTTGCCGAGTTTTGAGCTTCCCGAGCTAGCAAATTAATCGCGGCGGATGCCGTGGCGATCGCTTTTTCGGCTGCTTCCCGGTTGACCAGGGGTTCGGGGAGTGCGAGTTCGAGTTTGGGGGATTGTTGCTTCCACCACCAATAACCCGCACCGGCCGCCGCCAAGCCGATGAGTGCCGTTTCGCCCATTTCTGAACCCGAATGCTGTAGAGTTTCCAGCAGCCACAGCGCCGCTGAAAGTCCTATTCCGCCTATCAAAATCGGTCGCCGCAAGTTAAGTGTCATTGTTACCTTCCTGTGGGTATTATTGCCAAGCTTAACCTTAACGGGCTTGGTCTTTGTCCCTATATTCCATCGTACCTCTGGGATATCGAAACAGGCAGGCGGGATACCGGTGCGGATTACACCCTCAAGTTTTTGGACAAGGGCCAAATCTACTTTCATACCATTTTTCTGACCTATGTGCTATGGATGAAGTCTTAGCCCCCCCTTAACAAG
>NZ_JADEXD010000271.1 GCF_015207285.1 Tychonema sp. LEGE 07203
TAACGCAGAGGAATCAGAGAAAGGGGAGAGAAATTCGAGCGTGCTGATTCTACTGGATTTGACATTACCATAATACCTCTGTTCCCTCTTCTCTCTGCGCTAAGAGCGCTAAGAGCGGTAAAAAAAAAGGCGTTGCTGATTCTAGCGTATGAATCAACTGTTTGCTTGATGTTACAAAGCTCACCATACTTGGGTTGTAGCAATTGGGAAATCTTGAATTCATATTTGTATTCAGCAACGCCAAACCGCGAAGACGCTGATAGCGCCAAGGAAGGACGTACATCTTCTGATTTCTCTTCCTTAGCGTTCGGTTTCGCCTTCGCGGTTCATTCGATCTTACTATCTATTAGTTATCGTTCTGATACAACGGGATTTGATATTACCAAACTCGTTCTCATATCAAATCCTCTCTTCATCGGAATAATAAATTCGAGTCAACCGTCAACCGTCAACCGTCAACAGTCAACATCACCTGACGGTGTTACCGGAAATGATATCATCTGCCGCCAAAATACTTCCACTCAAACAATAAGGCGACCCAACCAGGTCGCCTTATTGTTAAGCACAAAAAGTGTACTTTGTCAATAGCAAACAGCGACTATTTTTTTCGTTTAGCTTTATCTAACCGCCGGCGATCGCGCCACTCAACCGCCGTCAAATAAGCTACCCCGCCAGTAACAGTCACCAGCAGTACAAAGGCCATCAAAACCAGAAAATTAGCAATAGAAAATTCCACAACCCCTCTTCCTCTGATTTTACATTTTCTACTTTCGATTTTAGATTAAAAATGTTAACTGTTAACTGTTAACTGTTAACTGTTAACTGTTAACACTCTATTCAAATCGCTGGTAACTCTTCCAAAATTGTAAACCGGACATGATTAATTGCCAAAGTCCCCACGGAAACATCCTCCTTTTTCAAAGGAACACCCCCGCTGGTGAGGCTTTGAAACCGAATTCCTTTGCCAATTTCTACGTGGTACCAAGCCAACCCCATAAAAAACCGCAAAGGATAAGGGCCTCTGTCTTGAATGTCATCGGGATTAGATTCCATCGGTACCCAGCCAAAGCCGGGAATGTAAAACTCCAGCCAAACATGATTGAAATCTGGTTCCAGCGGCACACCTTTTCTGTCAGCAAAAGCCGGACACTTGTAACGCCCGATCGTGCGGCAAGCAATCCGATTCAACCTTGCCAAAGCCAACAGCAACCCTACGTACTCGCCACAAGAACCGATGCCGCGGCGCAGTACAATATCGGGTGTGTCGATGTGAGGCCTGATTCCGTAGGAAAGTTGGTCGTAAACAAAATTGCGAATGCTCAACAATTGCCTGAGAATATTAGTTTCTGTGCCAATGGAGGCCGCAGCAGCCGATCGCACAATCTCCGTATCCATCGCCAAATTATCATTGTCCACCAAATACTTAGCTTCAAACTCCGGCGACAGTTGTGGAATTTTTTCCACATCTTGAGGCGACAACTGATACTTAATCGATCGAACTTCTAACAAAGCCTTCCAGCCAAAAATTCGCCGTTCCCCCGCCTGCAGGCGATCGAACTTAAACACCGCCACCCTTTCCCCTTCCTGAATTTCTTCAGTAAAAGGCATCCCGATCGGCGTAATTTTCCTGACCTTTTGCCGGTGAGTTTCCGAAGGTAAAGCAATCCGCCACTCCAAATTATCGATTTCTACCTCATCCAGAGGAGACAGTTCTTCCACATAGGACATTTCCATCAAAAAACCGTTTGACAAAGCGTAGCACTCTGCCTCATTGTAGTGAAAAGACAAAGGGTGAATAAAAGTGCGGTTGCGCTTCGTCAACTGAAAAGGATCTTCGGAATTGGGGTCGTCTCGGATGTAAAGTTCGTCCCCAGCATAAGCCGCGTACAGAACCTCTTCTCCCGTCTCTGAATCCTTATGAAAAGCCAAGCCAGAAGGATTTTCAAAGGGAGTTAAAACGCTAAATTTAATCTCTCCTGTGGCCCGCTCCAAACAGTAAACAGTTTGCTCGGTTTTGTCGCAAATCCAAATTTCCTCATCCCGGATTGTGATATTTTCTACTCCGATACCGGGAGCAAAAAACCGAGTAATTTCCCGACCATTTTTGCAGTCAAAAACCAGAATATATCCCAATCTCTGGCAAGTTATGTAAAGTGTAGATTGCCAAACAGCAATCCCGTCAACCGGATAAGAAAGCGAAACAAAATGTTCCGGTTTGAGTTGTGCGATCGCCCCATCGCGAATTGCACCCGGACAGCAACAAATATCCTGACCTCGCGCAAACCAGAGAGTATCTTCCCAAATAGCCAGCCCGGTTGCGCCCGCAAACTTAGCCGTTTGATAAGGATTCAAAACAGTAGTGTTGTCAGTTTCTCGATCGATCTCCAATAGCAGCCCTTCGGCGCGATCGACAGCCAACAACCTATTTCCTAAAAAAGCAATGCCGTGCAGTGCCAAGACCCCGATCGGTCTTACCATCTGCAGCCCCGAAGGCTGTTTGTCCGAGATAACTGGTGAATCGAGGTTCATGCTAAATTTCTTGCCGGTATTGTACAGAAAACTTCACTTGTAACTTGTAGCCGATCGCTGGATGTTCACCAGCAAAATTGCCGAGATTCCTGATATCCGCGATTGACGCATCAACCGGGATTTTTACGAAAATACGCATTCTAGCCGCAGGCCACAGTTAAAAAACTCCGAATATTAGTCCTTGTCAACATTGGGTTTAACAAGGTCAACCCAACCTGCTGCTGTGAATTGAAGTAAGTATAACTACTAAACTACCACTGAAAAACGCTACACAGAATTCGATCTCAATCGAAGCAGCCAAACTAATCGTATCTGGCTGAAGATATAAATTAAGTACAACAGATTACTATATCCAGCAAAACCTTGGGTAGAATAAAAACGTGCGATCGAGTTCTTAGGTTCATCAGAAGGCAGGTTCATCATGTCTTGGAAGTCTGCTCTCAACACCAGTGCCCTTTCCTTAATTCTGTCTTTACAGGCAGTTGGCACCGGTAGTTTCTTTATACCAGCCGAGGCTCTCAACAGCCCCGCAAACCGCGTCCACCGCCCCTCACAACCGCAGCTACCCCTCAACTGGCAAACAGCTCAACCCCCGGAAACGACCGGAAGCAGAGCCAACGGCCAGCTACCCGGAGCCGCTTGGAATAGCTTTCAACCGCCGGAGCAGGGAGTACCCGGAAGGCGGGAAGGGGGAGGAACCCGCGGCTTAGTCTGCCCCACTCCGATAACTGCCCTGATTCCCCAATCAACTATGGGGCAAACCATATCAGCAAAGCCCACATTTTTCTACTACCTTCCCGCAGCCGTTGACAAAACAGTTCAGTTTGAGTTAGCAGACGAAAGGGACAAAACAGTATACAAAAAAAGTTTTCGGATGGTAACTAGCCGCGGCGGTATCGTTAGCGTCAGCCTCGGCTCCGACGGCAACTCGCCAGCCCTGGAAGTTGGCAAAAACTATCAATGGTACTTTACTATCAAATGCAACCCGCAAAGCTATACAGATGATGTTCTCGTTTCCGGGTGGATCAACCGCACCGCACTCGCCCCAACAGTAAAAACACAGTTGGACCGATCGCCCAACCGTCGCGCCCAGCTCAGCATCTTAGCCCAACAAGGTCTCTGGTACGAATACCTGGCAACCCTAGCTCAATTGCGTATGGAGTCTCCCAGCGATGCCAGTTTAGCGCTCAAGTGGTCAGAAGTTTTGAACTCAGTCCAACTAGGCAAAATCGCCCAAGCGCCATTAGTCGCCAGTGAGTTAACACCCATAACCAAAAAATAATTCTATTTGTGCGCGGCGTACCAAAAACTCGGTTTCGAGGGCGGTATCTGCCAGCGCCACAGATGATTTTGGGGGTGTTGGGGGTTTGTTTGTCGATCGTCTTGAATAAATTCAAATTTTTGTGCTCGCGAGCATTTCTGGTTCGCTTGCCTCTTAAAAGCCGGACTGTTCAAATTTTTATAGTAAAATTGCGCCCAATACTAAATGGTAAACTTGCAGAGTCAAGCTGCAGACCAACTTATTTTTTTACAAAAAACATTAATTATGCGCCCGAGAGCAAATATTGCAATATTTCGGTTGGGGATTTCACTTCTAACAGCGCTCCCGATCGCTTGCTTTTATGCCCATAAAGCTATATCCCAAACAAACGATATTTCTCAGTTTTTCGCTGTCGCTGACAACTCAGCAGATACTGGCAACGAAGTATTAGCACTGCAAAAACTGGAAATCCAACAAGATGAAACTGCAACAAACTTAAATC
>NZ_JADEXD010000058.1 GCF_015207285.1 Tychonema sp. LEGE 07203
CCATCAGCGTTCATCTGTGTTTATCTGCTGACATCTGCGGTGAAAAAATCCCAATCTAAGTAACTCACTTGAATCACGACATACAACTAAGACATAAAGATTTGCTTAAACAGCAGACAAACACAGATAAATCCCATCGCCTTTCATCTGTCAGGTTTCTGTAGGAGCGTTGTCAAGAGTCCCCGCCTTTGGGACACAGATTGACAAATTTTCCCTCCCCAATTCCCTATACTCCCAGGTAGAAGTCTCTTCCCAATCTTAGGGGGGATATCTCCACAAGCGTTTCGAGCGATAATTTGTCAAGATTGAAAATATAACGAGAGGACAACCCCATGAACTTTTCTATACAATCTGTTTACAACTGGTATCGCGACACGCTCCGCAACCCCAAGTACCGCTGGTGGATTATTCTGGGAACGTTGGCATATCTAGTAAGCCCGATCGACATTGCGCCCGATTTTCTCCCCGTCGTCGGACAAATTGACGACTTGGCGATCGCAGTATTGCTGATTTCCGAACTATCCCAAATGGCAACCGACTACTTTAAATCCCGCCAAACAGAGACAGCCACAGCATCCGAAGCCAGCGGCAGCCCTTCTGAAGCCAAAGGCAGCACCGTTGACGTAGATGCAGTTTCCGTACAATAATTCCCCAAAACAATCGATCGCTACAACCCCGACTTCTTCAAGAAATCGGGGTTCTGTTTTTTTGCATGGCAACTGCTCCGATCGTGCTCCAAACCTGGTAATTTTAACAGTGGTAAATCCCTGTTAACAGCAAATTTTTATAGATGAAGTTTAGCGAAATAGTACAAAAACTTAACTTAGCCACCAGTCGCAGCCTCACAGCGTCGGTTGCTGCCGATCGAGAAATTACAGGCCCCGCCCCAGTCGATGAAGCCGAATCGGGCAAAATAAGTTACATAGAAGGAGCTAAATTTGCCGCTCATACAGCCACTACAAACGCTTCGGCCTTAATTTTGCCCTTAGATGAAAGCCTCCAAGCTCAATGCGACGATCGACAAATTGCTTGGATAGCCGCAGCAGATCCGCGATTGTTATTTGCTCAAACGATCGCCCTTTTCTATCAACCGTTTCGCCCGCCATCAGAAATTCATCCCTCAGCCGTCGTTCACCCCTCCGCAGAAATCGGCGAAAATGTCTACATCGGCCCCCACAGCGTGATTCAAGCAAAAGTCAAAATTGGCAGCAACGCTTGCATTCACCCAAATGTCGTAATTTACCCAGATGCGGAAATAGGCGAAAACACTGTTTTACACGCTAACTGCGTCATTCACGAACGCACTCGCATCGGGGCAAATTGCGTGATTCACAGCGGTGCGGCGATCGGGAGCGAAGGTTTTGGGTTCGTGCCGACAGCCTCCGGGTGGGTGAAAATGGAGCAGTCTGGCTGCACGGTATTGGAAGAGGGCGTTGAAGTTGGCTGCAACAGCACGATCGACAGGCCCGCTGTCGGAGAAACCCGCATCGGTGAGAATACAAAAATCGACAATTTAGTACATATAGGTCACGGCTGTCAAATCGGTAAAAACTGCGCGTTTGCCGCCCACGTCGGCATGGCAGGCGGGGTAAAAATTGGCAACAATGTAATTTTGGCCGGTCAAGTAGGAATTGCCAATCAAGCCAAAATCGGAGACGGGGCGATCGCCACAGCCAAAGCCGGAATTCACAGCGACGTACCCGCAGGTGCGATCGTGACAGGTGTTCCAGCAATTCCCCACAAACTATTTCTCAAAGCCGCAGCCGTCTACAACCGTTTGCCGGAAATGTACCAAACCTTAAGGCAAATTCAGCGCAAGCTCGATCGGTAGTCAATTGGCAGTAGTCAGTTGGCAGTTGGCAGTTGGCAGTTGGCAGTAGTCAGTAGTCATTAGTCATTAGTCATTAGTCAGTAGGGGCGGTGGATGGTGCGGGCCCGCCCTCTTAGTAGTCAACAGTCAACAGTCAACAGTTAACAGTCAACAGTCAACAGTTAACAGTCAACAGTCAACAGTCAACAGTCAACAGTCAACAATCAACAATCAAAAGTATTATAGTTGCAACCCATTAAATGTGGAATAGTATCAACAACCTGCGATTGATGTCGCCATCAATACCAGCAATTATCAAAATACTTTTGTTTTTCTCAACATGGATGGTTGTGTGGTTGCCCGTAGCAACTGTGCTGGCGAGATCCCTCAAATGGCATCCGCCCCAACCCCTGGGAAACAAAAAACTACCTTTACTCGCTTCCCTCTACCTAATTGTTCCCTTCATTTTATGGGCGACAAGTTGGATAGAAAATACATCTTTTGCTAACTGGGGTTGGGATTGGCAACCCGCAGTTTTGATGTCATTACTGGAGGGATTAGGATTAGGAATAATCAGCTTAGTAATTTTATTCGGACTGCAAATAACCGCAGGCTGGATCGAGTTACAAAAAAGTGAAACTTCCCCCGAAACAGGCGAAACAACAATTAAATTTTGGGCATTAATCTTTAATCCTGCTAGTCTGCTGACTCTGTTATTAGGACTGTGGATTAGCGCCACAGAAGAGTTAATCTTTCGCGGCTGCTTGCAAACAATCCTCCAGCAAGATTACTCAATATTAATAGCAGCAGCGATCGCCAGTTTCATTTTCGCGATCGCCCACCTAATTTGGGCAGCCAAAGAAACCCTACCGCAACTGCCCGGATTGTGGCTGATGGGCATGGTTTTAACCTTAGCCCGCATCGCCGACAATGGCAGTTTAGGATTAGCGATCGGCATTCACGCAGCTTGGATTTGGGGTATAACTACCGTAGATACAGAAGGCGTAATTAAACCAACTTCTAAGGTACCAGAATGGATTACAGGAATAGCAGCAAAACCCCTAGCAGGTGCAGCCGGAATTTTGCTACTGCTAGCAACAGCAGCCGTACTGCGGTCAATTAAAAATTAAAACCTAATACCCCCAACCCCTTTAAAACAACCTATTCTCTTCCTCTCTTCCTCCGCGCCCTCTGCGCCCTCTGCGGTAAAAAAAAAGATTAGATTCAATAAAAAAACAAAACATAGACAACACAGCCATTAATCTGCAGTTAAAAATCAGACATTAACTCAAATGTCGATCGATCGTCACAATCGAAATAGGATGCAGCGCGTCAAAACGAGTCAAACTCCCCGCAGCCACAGAACGCGACAACTGCACCTGCACGATGCGGTAACTCCAGTGCGGTTCCCGGCGCACCCGATCGCCAATCCAGCTCAAAACAGTAGCAATATCCTCAAAAACATCCAAAGCCAGCACGATCGACCCTCCAGCGAGCAGCCGCAGCGCGCAAACGCCCAAAATTTTAGTCAACCCTCCACCACTACCGCCAATAAAAATCCGGTGTGGCGGGCGCAAGCGGTGCAAGATTTCCGGGGCGGTTCCGTAAATCGAGAACACATTTTGCAGCCCAAAACGGCCGTAGTTAAACTCGATCGCCGAAGTACCAGAAACCGTTTGTTCGATCGCGTATACATCAGACTGCGGGAACAAACGAGCAATCTCGATCGACACAGAACCGTTACCAGCGCCCACATCCCAGACAACCTGTCCCGGTTGCAAAGCCAACTGTGCCAGCACAAGCACCCGCACTTCCCGTTCCACCGTCAAACCAGGCCTGTCGCCACAACCGATAAAAGCTGCATCCGGTATTCCCAACAAAGGCAACTTTTCCAAATCAAAAGATTCTGCCCTCGGCGGAAGTTCCCGCAGCATCACAACCACGCTCAGAGGTGCAAAAGACTCTCCCAGCAAAGCTGACAGAGAACGGAGGCCCACCCGCTCGTGGGCCGACCCCAAATTTTCGCAAACCCAAAACTCGTAGCGTGTAGGCAAATCTAGAGCTTTTACCAAATTTGCCAGCGCCGCCGGAGTATGAATTTCATCTGCGAGCACAGCAATTTTCTCGACACCCAGCTTGAGTTTTGCCGTCAGCTCCTCAAAATAACGTCCTTGAGAGCCAACAAAATGAGCGTCTTGCCAAGGAACGTGCAACCGGTTAAATGCCAGTTGCACCGAGCTCAAATGGGGGTGAAACCTCAATTTATCTGGGGGGATTTGGGCAATTAACAACTTTCCCCAGCCGTGGAACAGCGGGTCGCCGGCCACTAAAATTACGATCGACTCTCCGTCTCTTTCGGCCGTCTCCGCATCCGGCTCTAACTGCGGTTGTTCCGCCAACCAGCGCCGAATTTCGAGAATTGCTTCGGTTGAATCTTCCAACGCCCAGCGCTCTCGGCCGCGATCGGGAAAATAGCTCAAATGCCGATCGCTCCCTACCAGCAGAGCGGCCGTTTCTACGACCTGCCGCGCCGATTCACTCAGCCCAGCAGCTCCATCTAAACCAATACCAACCACGTGTACTGTCACTTTTTCAACAATAATTCCAAAACCATAATTAATTATTTTTCTTGGTTTCTCATAAATTTTTTGCTTGGTTTTGTTACCAAGCCAGAATAATTAAAGCATTTAACAGGCAGTATCCCGACTCTTGAAACAGAGGAGATGGGAGAGGGGAGAAGGGGAGAGTGGGAGAGTGGGAGAGTGGGAGAGGGGGAGAGTGGGAGAGCGGGAGAGTGGGAGAGTGGGAGAGGGGGAGAGTGGGAGAGCGGGAGAGTGGGAGAGTGGGAGATGTGGAAAATATTCCTTCTTCCCTCTTCCGACGGACATCGGACTGATGACGTTGGACCCAAAGCTCGGAGGCGACAGCAAAACATGACGTTGGACGTTGTACCGAAAGCAGTTGCCAGTTGCCAGTTGGTAGGGGCGGTGCCTGTGAGTGCCCGCCCTCTTAGTTGTCAGTTGTCAGTTGTCAGTTGCCAGTTGTTACCAATAACAAATAACTAATAACTAATAACTAATAACTGATGTCAGTTGTCAGTTGTCAGTTGCCAGTTCTCAGTTGCCAGTTGTTACCAATAACAAATAACAAATAACAAATAACTAATAACAAATAACTGATGACTTCTTCCCTCTTCCCTCTTCCTTAAAATTCAAAAACAGGCCAATCCGGTTGCCGGACGTACCTAGTCATGTCATCAAACTTCCGCAGTTCGGCTCGGTGCACGCACAGTTCTTGCGGCGTGTCAAGCCATTGCTCGTTTAACTCAGACATCAGGGCGCACAAACGATCGCGGTCTAGGTTCGGCCCGGTGTCTCCAAAATAAGCCAGAGTAATGTGTGCCGTCAAATGATATTGCTGTTCAATTCCTAAAGCAATTAAATCGGGATTTTGATAGATCGATCGCCGAAACTCTAGAATTTGCTTGTAAGAGTTTTCGTCAGTCGGTGCCAAACAAACACCCACAGCCCTAGTCATCACCATCAACCCCAGCACAGTCCAGCGAATCTCCGGGCCTCCCGCTAAGGGTTTGCAGGCAGCAAAACACTCTTTCATGCGCTCCCGCAGTTGCTCCTCAAATTCTGGATTTTTCTCAGAGGCATCTTTAAAAGCGCTGCTCCAAATCAAATCAGCCACGGTTAAATGGAAGCTATCAGGAGGCAGTGCTACGAGCGCACCGTCCGCGATTTCCTGCAATAGCCGTTGTTGGACTGAGTGCAAATTACTATAAAGAGCAGTATTTTCTGCATCTTCCCCCGCAGGTGGCGTAATCACCGAATAACCCGGAAAAGCTACAGGATTTCTGTGACCTGCTGGATCCGGCTGAAATTTTGGAGATTCCTGAATGTGTTCCACCTGGGACTTGTAGGAGTCGAGCAGCGTCATTCGCGCCACCCGATTTACGTAAGCTTGATAAGTATCATCCAATCTTGATTTCCTCGCGGTGAAATACTCCCACACCAAATTTTATATTATGGTGCGGGCTTCCAACAGTCGGATTCAAGATATCTTGGACAAACCGATCGTCCAAATCAAATTTTTTCGGGTACTGAGCGTTAAATATGCAATTTTACCTGTTTTGGGGGGAAGACGACTTTGCCATCTCGCAAGCAGTCACCAGTTTGCGCTCCTCTGTCCTCGACCCCAACTGGGCTAGTTTTAACTATGACAAGATTATTGCCGATCGAGCTGACGCTGTGGTCGAAGGGCTCGATCGAGCCTTAACACCGCCCTTCGGTACCGGCAGCCGTTTTGTCTGGCTGGCCAATACAACTGTAACGCAGCAGTGCTCTCCAGAACTGCTAGCCGAATTGGAACGCACGCTGCCGGTGATTCCCCCTACCACCGTGCTGCTGCTGACATCCGTCAAAAAACCAGACAGCCGGCTCAAATCTACCAAGCTACTCAACAAGTACGGCGAATTTCGAGAATTTTCGCCGATTCCGCCTTGGAATGACAAAGAATTAGCGCAGCGGGCGAGGCAAGTTGCCGGCGAAATGAATGTCAAATTGACCGCCACGGCGATCGAACTTTTGGTCGAATCCATCGGCAGCGATACCCGTCAGCTATACAGCGAACTGGAAAAATTGCGCCTGTTTGCCGGCAACCGCAGCCAACCGCTCAACCCGGAGGAAGTGGCAGCATTAGTCCACTGTCACGCCCAGAATACCTTCCAACTAGCCGACGCGATTCGGGAGGGCAACACGGGAGCTGCTTTGGAGTTATTGGCGGGCTTAGCGGCCCGGAACGAGCCTGGTTTGAGGATTGTGGCAGGCTTGACCGGTAAGTTTCGGATTTGGCTGTGGGTCAAGGCGATGATCGCAGCGGGCGATCGGGATGATAAAATTGCTCGTGCCCTAGACCTGGGCAATCCCAAACGCATATACTATTTTCGCCAAGAAGTCAAGAACGCCAGCTTAGAAAAACTGCAAAAAAGTTTGCCTTTGCTCCTAGAATTAGAAGCTTCTTTAAAACGGGGCCGGGAAGAAATCTCAACACTGCAAACCAAAGTTATAGAACTTTCTAGCTTGTTTCGCTGATGTCCTCTGCTGCTAGCAGAAGCAGCCCGAAGCGTAGATTTGAGATTTTCGATTTGAAATTTCGGCGCGAGACGTTCGGTTCGGCTGCTCTCACCGCGCGAGCCCGTTGCCACCTCTACTGCCGAAGCGTCCAAGTTTCCAAAATTGTGGGAGTCCGCCAGGAGTAAAGGAAACTCATAACAGTTTTTGGGCGAGATTACTGTAAATTTTTACAACAAATTTTGCTCGCGCCTGTGTGCTTGATTCCCGATCGTATGTTAAAAGGTGTTGAATAGATACGAGAAATAGTCTCAGAATGCCACAGTAGAAGTTAATGTGGTAAATAAATATTGTCCGCCGCCGAATGCCGATCGGTTAATATTATTTGCCGGCTCTCCACCCCCCCCCCAAAAAAAAGAGCGCTACCCATGACACAACAGAACCTGCAGGAACTTCTCAAGCAGGGCGATCCAAAAGCGATCGCATCTAGCATCAACCGTACACTCAAACCCAAAGGCATCAACGCCGATGTAACCCGGGACAACGGCTGCCTCCACATAATTTTGGAGTCAGACAAAGTGCCGAGTCAATTGGCATTGGTCGATTTCATCCGCAACGGGATGACGAATTTGGGAGTCGAATCAATTCACACTGTCAAGGTTTACGGGCGTCGAACAGGAGACGGCTCGGCTGCGTGGGAAGAAGAAATAAATCTGATGCCCGCAGACGACGATCCGCTTTACGCCTCCGAGAGTGGAATGCCTGATGACTCTGTAGGTTTAGATGATGTCGAGCCTGAAGCCGAAGACTATTATCAAGAGGCAGATTTCGATCGAGATGACGACGAGGAAGACGAAGACGAAGACGAAGCAGAACAAGTCCCGCCTCCAAAAAAACAATTTCCCAAATGGGTAATACCTGTCGCTGTCTTAGTGCCTCTGGCGGCGCTCGCAGGGCTGTTCTTTACTGGAAATTTCCCCTTCGGCGGCTCGAACCCAGAACCCAGCGCCCCCGAAACTGCTTCCCCCTTGCCCAAACCCTCCTTGGGCGCGTCAAAAGCCCCCGCAGGCGGGACTCCAGCATCTCCACCACCCAAAGCTGCACCGGCATCTCCAGCGCCCCCGGCAGGCTCTGCTACACCAAAAGCCGTTGCCCCCAACCCAGACTCTTGGAGGGAAGCTGTTAACAAAGCTCAGCAGGCAGCAAATTTGGCCCAGACGGCTCAGTCTCAAAATGAGTGGATAGCAGTAGCAAGCGAGTGGCAGAAAGCGGTTGGGCTGATGAAATCTGTGCCGTCAACTAGCCCGAACTATTCAAAGGCTCAGCAAAAAGCTGCAGAGTATCAAGCTAATCTGATTGTTGCCAACCGCAGGGCGGCGGCAGCACCTTAAGCTTTTCTCCATTTAAATTGTCTGTCAATCAACCCGAAGGTGCAGTTTAAATCCGCTACAGCTTAGAGGATGTTTGTCAAGTCTAAATTTATACTATTCCTGGCAATAGTCGATCGCGGCAAGACCAAGCTCAACCCACCTCCGTGGGTTTCAAACTCTTGATTTTGCGCTCTTCCCCCTCTGTTTGGACAAAAGTTTGTTTAGTAGGGAATTATATTCGCCCAAAACTTTTCAAACATCCTCTAAAAGATCAAATCTAAAATAGTAGAATTCAGGTCGTGTCCCGTAGCTTTGTTTTTATCTTATGAATAAGATTGATTTGAAGTCTGTGCGCGATATTTCTGGGATTGGGTTCTTCCGTACTTATACCAATTTCATAAAATAGTATAATAAATAATACTAAATCAGAGTTTGCTATCCCCTTTGTCTTCTGAATCTTCTGTTTCCTCTTCTCTTGGCGCTTTTTCGCCTCGAAAGCGGTTCCAATTATCGAGGAGGTATGCAATAACCAATTTCATAAAGTACCGCTACAAATACGAGTTCTTCAGCACGAAGTTAGATGTTTAATACCATTTTTATAAAGATGTGGTATGGATGAAGTCTTAGCCCCCCCAAGGCATCGGGGGGGTTGGGGGGTAATGTCTAGCGCTACTTTATTTCATTGGTATAAAACAGACAGACTAACTGTAGCAATATTTTATGAAATTAATATATAGCGGTTCTCAAGAAAGTGCCCTGCGCGGGCAAATCCCTCCGCAACGCGGCTCTCCTGGGTTTATGGTGGATACGGTATCAGACACAACTGTTCGCGATTCTGTGATGCCCTTGGAGTAAGGATATGCGGTTTGTTTATCACCACAAACTCAGGAGAGCCGAATGTTCAGATATATAGCCTTTCTCAGAAAGATGAGGTAATGTCGGGCCTTAAAGCATCGGGCATCGGCCCGCGCCGGCCCGCGCCGGGCATAAGGCATACCTCATCTTTCTGATAAGTGCTATATATTCTCGGACTTTGTGTACTCTGTGTACTCTGTGTACTAATAAGGTTAAAAAATCATTCCGATGCAAGCGGAAACGATATCACCTTTCTGAGAAATGCTATAGAACCCATTTGACATCTTTGAGTTTTTAGGTTGGGTGACGAGAAATATAGAGAGAAACTGGTTTCTGAGATTTACGCGGGCGAGAAACCGGGTTTCTTGGAGTTTTAGGTTGGGTGACGAGAAATATAGACAGAAACCCGGTTTCTGAGATTTAGGCAGAATAGATATCAAATGGGTTCTATAAGTCATTGCCAATTATTCAATTATTCAATTTTTAATCTAAAATCTGAAATTTCAAAGGTATTATTCCGGAATTATGACGAAGTCAAGCGCTTGTGGGTGATGGGAAATTAGTATTGCGCTTTTGAAAACTCAACTGGTTGCACGGGATCGCCTTTGCCGTTGGTCTTGGTAGAGGTCGGATCTGGTTGGTAAACTTGGATGCGATCGCGCCCAAGTCGTTTAGCTTCGTACAGCGCTCGATCGGCTGCGGCAATCAAAATCGAGGCTCCCGATTCAAACGCAGGAACCATGCTCGCTACACCCAGACTGACAGTAACGTACTGGCTCACCTGAGAACCAGCGTGAGGAACCTGCAAAGCGGAGATTTTGAGCTGTATGTGTTCGGCTACTCGCACGGCTCCTTGAATCTCGGTATTCGGCAAAATTACGGCAAATTCTTCGCCTCCGTAGCGAGCTACTAAATCGGCGGGGCGATCGACTGCATCGCCGATCGCACAGGCGACTTGCCGCAAACATTCGTCTCCCCCTGGATGCCCGTAGGTATCGTTATAACTTTTAAAAGAATCAATATCGCACAGAATCAGCGACAGAGGCGTTTGTTCCCGCGCTTGTCTGCGCCACTCGATTTCTAGATACTGATCGAACCGGCGGCGGTTGGCTAGCTGGGTGAGCGCGTCCAAAGTAGCTAAGCGCTCTAACTTGAGGTTGGCCGCTTGCAACTGCTGGTAAAGTTCTGCTTGTTTGATCGCGATCGCCAATTGAGTCGCCAGAGAAGACAGCAGCTCAACTTCCAACTGCATCCACTGTCGGGGACGGCACTGGTGGGCCATCAGCAGCCCCCACAGCTCGTCTCCTTGCACTAAAGGCACTACCAAATAAGCTCTTACTGCGAATTGTGCGAGCCAGTCGATTTGATTTGGTGGCAAATCGGCGGCCGAGACATCGGCGACGGGTCGGATCGCCCGATGTTGGTACGCTTCGAGATAGAACTCGTCAAAACAGAAATCTTCCAGGGTTTCCCCCAGCATCGGCTTGCAGTTGGGAGCTACAGATTCCACTGTCACAGCCCCCGTCGCGGGTGCGGCGCAGAGACTGCCCGTAGAGGGGTTGAAGCGGACGATCATCACTCGATCGGCTTGAAGGAACTGGCGCACTTCTATCACAGTCGTGCCGAGCACTTCGCCCAAATCCAGAGACTGGCGGATGTGCTGAGTAATTGTCGCCATCAGCAGTTCCCGTTCGTTTTGCTGCCGCAGCGCTTCTTCTGCCCGCTTGTACTCGGTAATATCTTGAGCGGTGCCGAAAATTTGTTTGGGCTCGCCTGATGCTGTACGGGCGAACACTTGGTCGCGACAGCGAAACCAGCGCCATTCGCCCGATCGATGTTTCAGTCGGTACTCCAGCTCCAAAATGCTGCCGTCTTGGGCCTTGGGAAATTTTTGCAGGTGCGCCGACACCTTCTCCAAATCGTCTGGGTGCACCAAACTGGAAAACAAAGCCGTTTCCATCTGTAAAATTTCTTCGGGATGGTAGCCGAGCAATTTAAAAGCCTGACCGTTGACGTAGACGTTGCGCTGTTCGGTCAAATCGTAGATGTAGAGCAAATAAGGTGCCGCGTCTGCAATCTGCTGGATGAAATGTTGGCTCGATCGCAATTCTTCCTCCACCCGCTGGCGCACTTCCACTTCTTCCAAAGCTTGATCCCGCATTGTGCGGTAAGCTTGGATGCGGTGAGTGAGGTCGGTCACGTCTTGAATCACCAACAGGGCGTAAAACGATTGGGAGTTTGATGCCACAAAGCCGTAAGGCGAAAATGAAGTCCGAATGTTTGAGGGCGCTTCAGAACCAACAGCTTCTGGTTGTCGCGCCGTGCCTTCTGGTTCCAAGTCCGCAGTCGATCGAGCCAAGCTGGCAATATCCAGTTCGGCAACGCCCGGTGAAAGTGCAGGGACAGCCGTCACAGTAGTTTGCTGGATGCGCTGCTGGCCGTCTTGCCAAGTTGCCGGAATCAGGTGCTTGTGAATTTGAGAAGAAAAGATGGTGGGCGGGCCTCCTGCAAAAATTTGCTGGAAGCGAGTAGCGTACTTGAGCTGGCTCAGGTGAGGAAAATGTGTTGTAATCTTGGTTCCCAACATTTGGTCGCGGGGAATTTTCGTCCAGTCTTCGAGACAGGCATTCCAAAACAGCACCACAAAATCATCTCGCAGCAAACACGCGCCGACTGGTACGCTGTCGAGAACTCCAAATTTTTCCTCAATTGTTTTGCTCTCTTGGATCATAGACCCCCGGCAAGTTGATTGATTGCAGCCAACAAGGCGTCAAAGGAACTGACATTGAAAATGAGGATGATATCTCCTTCAACGTGGAGCTTTTCAATAATGAAACGGGTCTGGGCTAATAAAACCACTGTATCAGTAGCCAAACCGCCAGATATCAGCAAACTACCGATCGTCCCTTCCATGTAATTGGGAATTGAGTAGTTCAGGCGCTGCTGAAGTACGTTGCTGATTGCACCCATCACCCCGTTGATCACAATATTTCCCACTTCACTGAGCGTACCAATTTTGACTGAATCCAGGTCGTGAGTTCCCACTTCTTCCCCGGTAAGCATGGTCACCAGAGTGGCTGCACTGTTGGTAGGAAAGACTAACTGGGCAATCCCTCCAAAGGAGCCTGTAAATTTGAGCTGTACGGCGGCGATTTGTTCGCCGTTGAGGTGCTCCTCTAATTGTGTTTGCACGTCGGTGGGAGACAGGATTTGGAGGTAGGGGATTTGCAAGCGAATGGGAGATTCGATCATGTCGTTCAAAACCCCTGCCGCTTGACCGATCCCGATGTTGACGAGTTCCTGTAAAGCATCGAGTTCTCGAGCGCTTAATTTCATTGGGTGCTCTCCTCGCTGGCACTGAGAGCTTTTCCGATCCACCCGATCAGTTCGTCTGAGTTGGGCATTTTGTGTATGACTGCCAGGGCTCCGAGCTCCATGCACTCGGAACGGGTGGTGGATTGAATGTCTGCGGTAATTACGATGACTGGAATTTTATATCCTCGATCGCGCATGGCTTGCAGGACTTCCCGACCTTCCATTTCCGGCATCAGCAGATCCAATAGCATACAGTTGGGGGTTTTAGTCGCCAGCAGTTCTAGAGCTTCCGGGCCGCTCGATGCTTCCCAAGTCTCGTATCCTTCTGCTCGCAGGATTTTGCAGATTACCCTGCGAGTCAACCACGAATCTTCGACAACGAGAATTGATGTCACTACGTTCTCCTCCTTCAATTGTTTACGACTGACCGGCATTGCAGGTACTGCTTTTATCTTGACAGTAGTTTAAACTGCACCGACGGTGCGCGATCGAGCGATCGGCCGAATTCCTGTTCTTAAAAGCTAACGCATTAAGGTATTCAATAGTTGAGGATCTTTTCCTCTGAAAATAAAAAACCCGGTTTCGGAGTGAAACCAGGTTTGCGGGATCTGTATTTCTCCGCCGGCACCGGCGCTCAGTTATAGATTACCAAACGCTTCCTGAGAGACTCTACTCGTCCTTTAGCAGTGGCATTCTCTGGATCGCAGGCGAGAGCTTGTTCGTAGGTTTCCAAGGCTTGAGCTGTTAATTTCTTGCGCTCGTAGGCGTGACCCAGATTGTTGAGAGATGTAACGTATTCTGGCTGCAACTTCAGGGCTTCTTTGTAATTGCGGATCGCGATGTCGTACTGTTCTTGGCCGAAGTGTGCAAAACCGAGGGCATTGTAAACAACCGCTTGATTTTCTTCGCCTTCTAAGTCTTTAGATTTCAGAGCTTTTTGAAACAGTACGATCGCCTGGGAGTAAAGCTTCTTATCTACATAAATACTTCCTAATTCGTAGTATTCCTGTGCTGTTCCTTGTTCTGCAGTCAGCTTATTTTCTAAGCGTTCCAGAGACATCTCTAGTTTCCTAGTTTTGAGAATCTGGCGGACAATAAACCAGGCACTGCTGCCGAGTATAGCGAGCAATACTGACAGGTAAACAATCAGCAAATTACTATCCATGTTTTTTTTATGTAGGTAGGTCTGTGGAAGGTTTTATTTATTTTAAAGCCCTAGCAATCTCTGAGATTTGCTTTGGCAACTGTATAAAAAACAAGAAAATGGAACTCTAAGAGCGCGATCGCTATTTCCGAAAAAGCAAGAACCCAGAAGTAAGAACAAAGAAGGAAAGTTAGTCTCAACCTCCTAAATTTATTAGGAGTTTTCCTTCTCTGGCAGATAGCTAAATCTTTCTTACTTCTGCCTTTTTCCTGCTCAAAATCGATCGAGCTTTCACGCTCCGGCTCGATTTGCCATTTCCACGACTTTACCGAACGTTGCCGGGTCAATTATCGCCATTTGTGCCAGCATTTTGCGGTTGATTTCGATGTTGGCTTTCCTCATGTTGCCGATCAGCCTGCTGTAGCTCGTGCCGTGTTGGCGCGATGCAGCATTGATCCGAGCGATCCACAGGCGGCGGAAATCGCGTTTGCGTTTTTTGCGATCGCGATAACCGTTACGCAGCGCCTGCATCACCCGCTGGTTAGCTGTGCGGAACTGTTTCGACTGTGCGCCTCGGAAACCCTTGGCTAATTTGAGAATTTTTTTGCGGCGCGCTCTGGCGACATTACCGCGTTTTACCCGTGTCATTTTTGAATTTCCGTTAAACTTTACAAGTATGGAAGCATTAACCGCACGTTAGAGTCGTTGGTTTCGTCAATGACGACCAATTTAGACAAGCGGCTCTTGCGGGCTGAACTTTTGTGAGAGAGCAAGTGGCTTTTGTAAGCTTTGCGGCGCACAATTTTACCTGTGCCGGTCGCTCTAAAGCGCTTTGCGGCTGCTTTGCGAGTTTTGAGTTTTGGCATGGATTGGTGTTATTTGGACACAAGCTTCAACGGTATCACGTTTGTGGTAGTTTCTGCAAGGGAGATTTGCGCGACTCGATCGGGATGGTAGTGTTCAAAGTTATCTGAGATTAAGTGCCCTTAGCTTGCGTCGAATCGCCCAAACCGTCTCGCACCATCCAAACCAACATCCCCAGCAACGGCCACAGGCGGTACAGGATAGTCATCTGATATCTTGCACCATTCTCAATTACTTGTTTGAGAACAGGGATCTTGCCTGTTCTTGACAATGGTGCAAGATTGTTGATTTAATCTGACATCTTGCACCATTCTCAACAAGCCTTTTCTGGACGGGCTCTCCTGCCCATCCCACAAGAAATTCACTCTTTGACAGAACAGGCCGGAGAGCCTATTTTTGAGAATGGTGCAAAATGTAAGTTTGATTAAACTTTTGACTGAGAAATGCTGACTGTTGACTACCGATCTGTTAACATCGCAATCATTCAGATATCTTTTTTCTGCATCTGCGCGAATCCGCGTTCATCTATTGTTATCTGCGGTTGCAAAATTATCTTTTTTTTACCGCAGATACAGGCAGATTAACACAGATTAACGCCGATGAATTAGAGCGATTTTGATGGCAGCGTCTGCGCTATTAATCGGGGTTTTTCAGATATCTCTTTTCTGCATCTGCGCGAATCAGCGTCAATCCATTGTCATCTGCGGTTGCAAAATTATCTTTTTTTTACCGCAGATGAGGGTAGATGAACACAGATTAACGCAGATGAATTAGATTTATTTTGGTTGCAGCTTCCGTGGTTGACTGTTGACTGTTGACAGGATTTGATATTACCAATTCTCAATTACCAATTCCAAATGAAACAAAAAAAATAGGCTAGCCATATTTCACAGCGCCTATCTCAATCAAAATTATAATGGATCCCCGCAACGCCGTCTTACCTCAGCTTTTGACCTGGTATCATACCAGGTGGGCACCGTTGGCTCGGACTTAAAGTTTCTGGGTACAAGCCCAGTTTACTGCTGTCCAAACATCTTGATTCCCTAGAGTTAAGAGTTATAGATCAAAAAAACATTATTGGCAGTCACCAACGTCGCAGTAGAACCTCTATTTAATATACAGCAACTAACCCGATTTTGGCAAGCTTTGAGCAATTTAACTTGCATACCAGATAGATTCAACGGTTTGAGCGATCGCACTCGCCGAAGTTTCCCCATTTTGCACCGATTCTGCGTCGATCGCAACTGTAACGTGACCGAGTTTCCGGCCCGGACGCGATAGTTTCTTACCATACCAATGTACAAAAGCACCGCTGATTTGTGCCAGTTGTTTTCGTTTTTCTAAATAATCTGACTCGGCCGACTCGTAGCCGAGCAAATTTACCATCACAGCACCTGCACATTTCAGCTCGCAATTGCCTAAAGGCAGTTGACAAACGGCGCGCAAATGCTGTTCAAATTGTGAAGTTTCGCAAGCGTCTATAGTAAAATGTCCCGAATTGTGGGTGCGGGGGGCAATTTCGTTGACTAACAGTTTATTGTCGGCGGTTAAAAATAATTCTATGCCGAATACGCCGACAGCTTCCAAGCTGTTGAGGAGGGTGCGGGCGATCGCCTCAGCCTCATTTTTGACATCTAAACTAATATCCGCAGGTGCGATGACGAGGCGGCAAACCTGATTTTGCTGTTGGGTTTCGACGATCGGGTAAATTGCAATGGAGCCAGTTGCCGATCGAGCGGCGATCGCAGCTAACTCGCGATCGAACGGCACAAACTCTTCCACTAACAAAGACTGACCTTTGAGCTTAGCACTAATTGACTCAAAACTCTCCCGATCCTTGACAATAAAAGTACCTTGGCCGTCATAACCGTGGCGGCGGACTTTGACGACAAAGGGAAAGTCGATCGCCCCAATATCCGAGTCTCGTTCCACCCGCGCGCTGTCGGAAACAGAAATTGCCGGATTCTCGATCTGGGCATCTGGGCATCCGATCCCCTCTCCTGCAGCCCGCGAATCCATCTGCTTTTCCTGAGATTCTCCCCGCAAATCTAGGTGCAAAGAAGCCAGATCCTCGATCGCCCAAAACCTCGGAGTTGGCAAACCTAAATCTTTTAAATAACAGCGCTGCACGTACTTGTCCAACAAAGGAGAAAGTGACGACAAACTAGGCAAAAACAACACACCTTGCTGTTCTAAAACCTGCAAACCATCCAAATCCACAAACTCATTTTCAAAAGTAATAACATCGCAGCTATCCGCCAAATGAGCCGTAGCCAAAACATCATCAACAGCCGCCAAAACAGCACCAGCAGCCACAGAAACAGCCGGGTCATTAGCATCGGGAGTTTGCACTACCAATTCGACACCGAGCGCCCCAGCAGCATCTCCCATCATCGCAGCTAGCTGGCCGCCGCCGACAACGCCCACCCGCTTAAATTTTGTCGGCGAACTCACAGCGGTTAGATTTGATTTCATGTGAGTAACATTAATTGTGTCAACCTGACTATTTTATCGCGATTTGTCCCCAAGCGAATTACATTAACTAAACATTGAAAAGCCAGAAAAAAGTTTTAATTACCCGATTTAATCGGGGACGAAAGTCTTTCAATATTGCACGAACCCAGTCGCCCCAAACCAGCAGTTGAGCCGCAGCCATCCAGAAAAGTGCCGCATCTAGCAATTCCGCAGCGCCAAGCATGGCATAATTGACAGCACTGCAAAAAGCAGAGAGACGGATAAAAACACTGAAAATCAGATATTCAGAGAACCAAATTTATAGGTGAGGATACTGTGAAAGTTTTGGTTGTGGGGAACGGAGGTCGCGAACACGCGATCGCAAAAAAACTGCTAGAATCTACGCGGGTTAAACAAGTCTTCTGCGTACCGGGCAACGGCGGCACAGCTACCACCAAAGGCTGTCAAAATCTGTCGCTCAACATCGACGACTTCCAAGGCATCGAACGCTTTGTCATGGTCAACAACATCGGATTAGTGATCGTCGGGCCCGAATTGCCCTTATCGCTAGGCATCGTTGACTACTTCCAACAGAAAAAACTGATGATTTTTGGCCCCACCAAAGCCGGTGCCCAAATTGAATCCAGCAAATCCTGGGCCAAACAATTGATGCTCGAAGCAGGCATCCCCACGCCCAAAGCTGCTGTATTTACAAACGCAGAAGCAGCCAAAGCCTACGTTTTGGAGCAAGGAATTCCCACAGTCATCAAAGCAGACGGACTCGCATCAGGCAAAGGAGTCACCGTTGCCACTACCGTCAAAATGGCTCACAGCGCCATCAACACCATTTTTCGCGGCGAATTCGGCACCGATAACATCCGAGTCGTTGTCGAAGAATTTATAACAGGTCAAGAAGTCTCGATTCTCGCCCTCACCGACGGGATTGCAGTAGAACCGCTGCTGCCGGCCCAAGACCACAAAGCCATTGGCGAAGGCGACAAGGGAGCCAACACCGGCGGTATGGGAGCCTACGCCCCAGCCCCAATTGTCACCCCGGAACTCATGGAAAGGATTCAAGCAGAAATTCTCGAACCCACCCTCGCAGCGCTGCAAAAACGCAAAATCGACTACCGGGGCGTTCTCTACGCAGGTTTAATGATTACCCCCGAAGGAGAACCCCAAGTCTTAGAATTTAACTGCCGCTTCGGAGATCCCGAAACTCAAGCGGTTTTGTCCCTGCTGGAAACTCCTCTGGAAGATTTGGTGCTGGCTTGTTGTCAGCAGCGTCTCGGTGAATATTCCAACATTCGCTGGAAGTCGGGGGCTTCTGTGTGCGTAGTTTTGGCTTCGGGGGGCTATCCTGGAAGTTACCAAAAAGGCAAAGTTATTACAGGTATCGAGGAAGCTGAAGCCAAAGGTGCAGAAGTGTTTCATGCCGGCACTCAGTTGAAGCAGCAGCAGTTAGTTACCGAGGGCGGCCGCGTTTTGGGGGTGACTGCGGCGGGGGAAACTTTGGAACAAGCTATAAACAAAGCTTACACTGCAGTTGATTGCATCGAATTTGAAGGGGTATACTGTCGCCGCGACATCGGCCGTCGAGCACTGGACTCTCAAAATTAGGAATGGCGCGACCGTCACCGGCAAGCCAAGCATTCTTCAAGTAGAAGTGTAACAATGAAGTTTGGTGTCTCTGCGCTGGCGGTAGCGGACGGGTAGCTGCTGAAAATTCGATCGACCAAAAACTCTATGGGAGCAAATCTACCTAATTAAACGTAAAATATCGATCGCTAAAAAGATTGCTCTGTATATCTTATTCCTTTTTACCTTCTTGCCCGATCGCTAATGACCCATGACCCATGACGGAAAGCGAGCGGGGACGCTCGCACTACTAATGACTGTTGACTGTTAACTGTTAACTGTTAACTGTTAACTGTTAACTGTTAACTGATGACTACTGATATCAAATCCGGTAGCATCGTCCTGTATTCATCTCTGTATTCTCTCCCTCTGCGTTCTCTGCGCCCTAGTCAGGTTAAATCATTCCGATGCAACCGGAAACGATATGACTACTGACTACTGACTACTGACTACTGACTACTGACTACTGACTACTGACTACTAACTACTGACTACTAACTACTGACTACTGACTACTAACTACTGACTTAATTTTGCTTTTAATATTAAACTGGTGAACTGGTAAAATGCTGGCCATACTAAACAAAATCGGAGAAATTATTGCCCGCTGGTGGTCGGATTTTACCCTCCAGACTCGCCTGATGGCCGCTGCTACCCTCGTAGTTTCGTTAATTATGAGCGGCCTGACATTCTGGGCCGTGAATACTATCCAGCAAGATGCTCGACTTAACGATACCCGCTACGGCCGCGACCTCGGCTTGCTGTTATCGGCAAATGTCGCGCCGCTGATTGCGAAAAACGATCGCTCGGAAGTCGCTCGCTTTTCCCGCCAATTTTACAGCAGCACCTCCAGCGTCCGCTATATGCTCTACGCCGACGAAGCAGGAGATATTTTTCTGGGGATACCTTTCTCGGAAGCGGAGGTGGAAACTTCCCTAACATTGCGCCGCCAAATTAAACTTCCCGATAATTTTATCGCCGACATTGAGGCGAGAAATTTAACTTCTGTGCCTTTGGTGCGGCAGCATTTGACCCCCGACGGAGAAGTTACCGACGTATTTGTGCCGCTAATTCACGAAGATAAATATTTGGGGATTTTGGCGATCGGCATTAACCCAAATCCTGCAGCAGTTATCTCTTCAAATCTGACGAGAGATGTCACTTTAGCAGTATTTGTCACCATTTGGGTGATGGTGATTTTGGGCGCTGTATTTAATGCCCTGACAATTACTCAGCCGATCAAACAATTAGTTTTTGGGGTCAAAAACATCGCCAGCGGCAACTTCAAGCAGCGAGTTGACCTGCCCTTGGGAGGAGAATTGGGCGAGTTGATTGGCAGTTTTAACGAGATGGCGGAAAAACTCGAAAGTTATGAAGAACAAAATATTGAAGAACTGACAGCGGAAAAAGCCAAGTTAGAAACTTTGGTTTCCACTATTGCTGACGGGGCACTGTTGCTGGATGCGAACTTGCAGGTAATTTTAGTCAATCCGACGGGCCGGCGAATTTTTGGATGGGAAGGTAAAAATGCGATCGGAATTAACGTCATCAATATTTTACCTGCAGAAGTGCAGCGCGAGTTGGCAAGACCTCTCCACGAAATAGCTGCAGGCGATCGCGAAGGTGGCGAATTTCGGATTTCTCTAAAGGAACCAGTCAACCGTACCATGCGGATTGTTTTAACTACTGTGATTCTCCACAAAGCCCCAGGCTCCGAACCGCTGTGCAAAAGCTGCATCCGCGACGAGGAAAATACCTGTACCGAGTCGCAGCGCCCGATCGCAGTAGAATGTACATTCTACGAGGAAACCTCCAAGCACCAAGGTTCGGGACAGTACCGAGAAAGTCTCAAAGGTATCGCCATGACAGTGCAGGACATCACTCGCGAAGTAGAACTAAATGAGGCTAAAAGCAATTTTATCAGCAATGTTTCTCACGAATTGAGAACGCCTTTATTTAATATCAAATCTTTTATTGAAACTCTCTACGAGTACGGAGAAGACCTGCAAGAAAGCGAGCGCCGGGAATTCCTAGAAATTGCCAATCGAGAAACCGATCGCCTCACCCGCTTAGTCAACGACGTGTTAGACTTGTCGCGCCTGGAATCCTGCCGAATCTATCAATTAGACGCGGTTGACCTGCCGCAAGCCGTGGAACAAACCCTGCGGACTTATCAGTTAAATGCCAAGGATAAAGGCATCGAATTAGAGCAACAAGTTGACCCATATTTGCCACCCGCTTTAGGTCATTACGATTTGCTGCTGCAAGTATTTGCAAATTTAGTAGGAAATGCCTTAAAATTTACCGAGGCTGGCGGCAAAGTGGCAATCCGAGCGTATTTAGTAGAGTCGCAGGAGGCAACCCACAAAGACGGCGCATCCGCAAACCACAACTTGTCACCGGATTCCAAACATTTTCCGGTAGTGCGAATCGAAATTTCTGATACTGGCATTGGTATAGATGCCGAAGACCAACAAGCAATTTTTGAGCGCTTTTTCCGGGTAGAAAACCGAGTTCACACTTTAGAAGGAACGGGATTAGGTCTTTCGATTGTCCGAAACATTATTGACAAGCACCACACTAAAATTAATTTAGTTAGCGAAGTTAATGTGGGTACGACTTTCTGGTTTGACTTGGCAGTTTATCAGCCGAGACAAACTGTAGACATGGAAGATTCTTGGCCGGTGGAAGCAAAGGTGGAGACTGAAACAATTTCGAGTCATGTTATATCGATTCCGGTTGCACCGTCAGGTGATTGTTGACGGTTGACGGTTGACTGTTGATAGTAATATTGTTTCCCGTTGATTAGGAATCAAGAATAAAATAAATTAGTTAGATTGGGGTTTTTCAACCGCAGATATCAGCCGATGAACACAGATGAACGCCGATGGGATTTTATCATTGTTTGTCGGCGTTTATCTGCGGTTAAACCCACATTCCTATAGTTTCCGGTAGATGGGGTTCTAATTATGTCAAGACTTAAGAAAGAGTTTTTCGAGCGCGTTCCGATCGCTCTTCTGCAGTATCCATCACATCAGCCATTTTATCCACCATTTCCCCTGGGTAATTTTCCAGTACCCGAGTAGAAAGTGAAATCCTGCCCCTGCCTTCATCGAGGTCAACCACCAGCGCTTTCAGGGGTTGACCGGGAGCAAAGAGTTGGGCAAGGTTATCAATATATTTTTGGCTGACTTGCTTGATGTGCAGCAAACCGCTAACTCCTTCCAAGTCTACAAACACGCCAAAAGGCTTGATGCTGCTGACTTTTCCTTCTACCAACTGACCGATTTGCAACTGACTGAAGGCATTCGATTGAGTTGCCATCCGCTGGGAAAGTACGAGTTTTTCTCGTTCGCGATCGACTTCCAAGAAATTCACGGTCAAAGATTGACCGATCAGCGATTCTATGTTATCGCGTTGGGCTAAGTGCGATCGGGGAATAAAACCGCGCATTCCCTCAACATCCACCGTCACGCCGCCTTTATTCGCCCCAGAAACCCGCACCTGAAGCACTTTACCAGTTTCCTGCAAAGCAACTAAATCTTCCCAAGCTTGCTGAATTTGTAACTGTTTCAGAGACAGAGTAACTTGGCCGTCTGCGTCTTGTTCGCGGATAATTAAAAAGTCCTGTTCCTCGTCTAGCGGAACCACTTCCGACAAATCCGTTACTGTTCTCAAAGCAGCCTCTTCGATCGGCAAAAAAGCCGAAGACTTGCCGCCAATATCAACATACGCGCCGTTTGAGTCGTACTCGAACACTTTGCCGCGCACCACTTGTCCCTTCTGGAACTCGTAATTGTGCTGTTCGAGGGCTTTAGCAAAATCATCCATTGAAAAAGATGCTTTTGCGCTCTGAGAACCTGTAGATTTGGAATTCATGTAGTTTAGTTGTCAGTTGTCTGTTGTTAATTGTCTGCTGTTAGTTGTCAGTTGACAGTTGTCAGTTGACAGTTGTCAGTTGACAGTTGTCAGTTGACAGTTGTCGAAGCAAGAAGGAAGATGTTCCCCCACTCTCCCACTCTCCCACTCTCCCCCTCTCCCCTCTCTCTCATCTTCCACTTTCTAAGCTGGTTGAAGTTCGTGTTGAAATAGCTCTTTTACCTGCACCCACGATTCGGCTGCTGCGGTAGCGTCGAAACTGCCGCGATGGTCGCAGAAAAAGCCATGTTCCGCATTGTACTGGAAAATTTGGTGAGGAATTCTGTGTTTTTCCAATTCTGCGGCAATTTGGTCAACTTGTTCTTTGGGAATGCTGGCATCTCTAGTGCCAAAAAAGGCGTAGATAGTGCCTTGAATGTCCGCTGTGCGGGCGATCGTGGGAGATCCGCCACCGGGGGTGAGAGTGGCGATACCTGCGCCGTAGAACGAGGCTGTAGCCTTGATTTCAGGTAAGGTGGCGGCGAGGTAGGCGACGTGCCCGCCAAAACAGAAGCCGATACAGCCAAAGCCTTGTGGTTTGACTGAGGGTAAGGTTTTGAGGTAATTGATGGTGGCTTGGATGTCGCTGAGGAGCTCGGATGCGGTAGTTTGTTCTTTGTATTCTCTGCCGGTTTGGATATCTTCGGGTGTGTAGCCGGTTTCAAAGCCGGGGGCTTGGCGCTGGTAAATGGCTGGGGCGATCGCCACATATCCTTCCTTTGCTATTCTGTCAGTAACTTCGCGGATGTGCGAGTTAACACCAAAGATTTCTTGAATCACGATAACTGCTGGGAATTGCCCTGCTGTGGCGGGTTGGGCTAGGTAAGCGGCGATTTGCAAATCTCCGTTGGGGATTGTGACGTTAGCTGTGCGAATTTCTGGGTTTGCCATAGGGAGTTTTAGTGCAATCTGATTTCATTTATGAATGAGATTTTTTTTAACGAACCGCGCAGGCTACGCCAACGCGGTTGGTTCCAAAAATCTATTTTACAACATCACATTCCCCGGAAATCTCTGTTTCAAAACTGGCATCACCGGACAAGGTTTTTGTTCTTGCAAATTATCGGGTTTGTTCCAACTAAATGGCCCTTTTTTCTCTGCTGCCATCCACAGCAAACTTTTGGCTCGCGTCATTGCTACATACAGCAGTCGAAATTCTTCGGCTTTTTTCAAGTAATCGGCTTGTTCCCATGCTTCGGCGAGGTTTGGTAAAGGATATTTTTTGTGCAAGCTTGCTCGAATTTGTGCTCTGGCTACTTCGGCTAGGGTGAAATCTCCTAGAAATCTAGTTTGTGGCAAAACTCGCAAGTTTCCGGGGATGGTTTGTTCGTGCAAAAATGGCAAGAATACGCAATCCCAATCTAATCCTTTTGCTTTGTGCATGGTAATAATTGTTAGTTGACCTTTGCTGGTGTAGCGTTCTTCTATTTTGTCGTCTGCATCCACGGGTTCAAATCTTTCGGAACTAACTATTTCGCCGAGCACTTCTAAAATATTTTGCATTGAATTGTTGCCGGCTGTTTGGATTGCTACTCGTTCTGCTAATTTGTCGGCGGTGGCTAATTCTGTTTGGTCGTATTGCAGCGCTAAGGCTAAAAATGAGATGATTTGGTAGGGCGGTAATTCTAGGCGAGCTTGCAGCAAGCTGCTGCAAAAATAGCGACATTTACGCACGGGATCTGACTGTTGCGGATCTAGCGGGCCGGGGTACAGGAATTGTTCGGGGCTAGTTGCAAAAGCATTGTAGTCTTGTTTGGGGATGAGTTGCCGATCGCTCAAAATTTTTAAGGCTGCTTTCAGGTAGTCTGGTGAGTGCGGGCGATCGAGAAATTGCAACAGTGTTAAGATTTCCCAAGGTACTTGAGAATGTCTGTCGCGCTCTCCCACATCTTCAATCTTAATCCCGTATTTTTGCAAATCAAAGCTCAATCCGTGTTTTTTCGGATTTTCTAGGACTTCTTTGATAAATTTGCCTTGTTTGTTTTCTCGCACCAAAATTGCCATTGATTTCAGTTTTTCTAAGGGCAATTGGAGGGGATTTTTTTCCTCGCTGGCTTCACCGCCCGTTTCGATCTTTTTCTCGCTGCTTCTCCCGACAAAATCCGCAGGTAAAAATTCCTCGACTAATTCAATTACTCGCTTGCCAATTAACTCGACTGTCTGGTAAATATCCCTGGGATAATGCAATTCTAATCCTAACCCAATCGGGGCTGGATTCGCATTTTTCTGCGGGTCGTCGCTGTTGACTGGCTTAATAGTTTGGTCGCGAAAAGGCTTTTCATTTTTAGCGAATTCTGAGTCGTTTACCCAGTTCAGCATAAAGTTAGCTGCATCGATAATTACTTGGCTGCTCCGGCCTGCGCCGTCCATCGTCGCTAATTTGTTTTCTAATTCGCAGCCGTCACAAAAATTGTTAAAATAAATCGGATCTGCGGGAGTGAAGGTAGAATTAATTGCTTGATTTGGATCGCCAACTCTGATAAAATTGGGAGGTGAGTTGGGATTGTCTGGATCGGTCGCCAATATTTCCAAAAGCTCGGTCTGCAAAGGTGTCGAATCCTGGGCTTCGTCTTCAAAAACCGCAAACACTTGTTTTTGTTCGATCGCCCTCGCTCCCGGATTGCCCAACACCCGCAAAGCTGCTAAAATCATTTCGTCGTAATCGATGAATTCTCGACTCCTCAACAAAGCTTGATATTTTTGATATAAACCGCCAGCTACGGCTAAAATTTGATAGTCGTCGCCCGATTCTAGAGCGCCCATTTCTAACAACTGTTCGGGAAACAAACCAGAAGATTTTGCTTCGTGAATCACAGTTTTAGCTAACTGCGGCAAAATCTCCGTCCGCAAAACCGATTGCCGCCGCAGTCTCTCCGTTTCCTCTCCGTCAAATTGCTGTCCTTCTAGCAAAATTTGATATCGGCGGGGATTTTCTGCAATCCACAATTCTACACAAGTGCGAATTAATCGATGACTTTGAGTCGGAGTTACTAAGGTTGAATTTTCTAAATTTAAACCTGATAAATCGGGATGGCGCATGGCAATATTTAATGCTAAACCGTGCAAAGTGTGCACGGAAAAACCGCCTCGATCTAAAGACAATTCGGCCAATCTTTGGCGAATTTTACTTTTAATATTAGCAGCAGCCGATCGCGTAAATGTTACGACAATTAACTGGCGGCGGTTGTGAAGCCGGTGGCGGGCGATCGCAATTGCCGACGCAGCAGCCATTCCTGTAGACTTCCCGGCCCCTGGAACCGCTGAAACCGCAAGGGGGCCGCCCAACCAATCCGCCATCTCGTGCTGCCCTTTACGCAAGCTCTCACGAATTTTAGCGCAAGCCGAGTCCAAAAGGGCTGCGGGCTCTAACTTGGAGAAATTGCTGTTGGGGTGATCGATCTGAATTGTCGATCGGCTAAAATCAGAATCAAATTCATCAGTCATTACTACATCCGCGCTGATTTGCGTTTATCTGCGGTTAAAAATCAAAAAATCTTCAACCTCTACCGTTTCCATTTTGGTATCGGCGAAACTAACACCATCTATCCGAGCTTAAATTAAAACCAGCATAAAATTCAATACCCAAATGTTTTTACACAAATAACCCCCAATGAAAACTCACCTCAAAACCTATTCCCCGCCGCACCAGCCAAACCCAAACCAACCCAACAACAGCACAACTCGTTTTGCTGTAGCGGTATTCTTAACTTTATCTTCAGCCATTGCTTTGCCGAGTTGTGCAATTTCGCCCTCCAGCGTTGGAGGTAGCGCAGATTCATCCAGCCGTGAAAACCAAGTTGTCGCATCTGCACCCCAATCGGCACCCGCCCCCGCACAGTCAAAAACTGCTGGCGTATCAAAAACAGCACCTCCAGAAACTGTCGCAACTCCTCCCCAACTGATTAAAAAAGCTCAACTCAGTGTAGTTGTCAAATCAATTGACACCAGCACTAAATCTGTTACCGATATTGTGAAAAAACAGCAAGGCGATATCTTGGGTTTCCAAAACCAAAAGCCGCCGGATTCTAGTATCCGCCAAACTGCAACCGTGGAAATTCGCGTCCCTCAACAAAAGTTAGACACTACTTTAGATGCTTTGTCAAAGCTCGGAAGCGTACAAAACCGAGGGCTTACGGCTGAGGATGTTACGGAGCAATTAGTTGACAGCGAGGCTAGGCTGCGAAACCTCCGCAAATCGGAAGAAATGGTGTTAAAAATTATGGAGCGATCGGGCTCTGTCGGCGACGTGCTGAAAGCTGCTCAAGAGTTGAGCAATATTCGGGAGTCGATCGAACGTATTGACGCTCAGTTAAAGAGTTTGCGGAATCAAGTAGCTTATTCCACTATTAGCTTAACTTTAGAAGCAGCAGTCTCGGCTCAACAAGATCCCGAACCTTCTCTAGGTTTGCGGGCGCAGGAAACTTGGGGAAAAGCGACTCATTCTGTGGGAGAATTAACTTTAGGTTTGTTTGCTTTGGGTATTTGGCTCTTGGCTTACAGTCCTTATTTGCTGTTAATTGCGGCTGCAGTTTACGGCTTTAATCGATTTAAGAAACAGCATTCTGTACCGCAAATTCAAGAACCGAAACCACCTCATTAGTTATTAGTCAGTAGTCAGTAGTCATTAGTCAGTAGTCAGTAGTCAGTAGTCATTAGTCATTAGTCATTAGTCAGTAGTCAGTAGTCATTAGTCATTAGTCAGTAGTCAGTAGTCATTAGTCAGTAGTCAGTAGTCAGTAGTCATTAGTCAGTAGTCATTAGTCATTAGTCATATCAAATCCGGTAGCATCGGAATGATTCAGATATATATTCTCTCCCTCTGTGTACTCTGTGTTCTAGTAAGGTTAAATCATTCCGATGCAAGCGGAAACGATATCATTAGTCATTCCACCCACGTAAAATTTATGTATTGTGGAACGGCCGGAGAAGCGGTTCTTAAAACCACCGACAACTAACAACTAACAACTAACAACTAACAACTAACAACTAACAACTAACAACGGACAACGGACAACTAGCAACTAACAACTAACAACGGACAACGGACAACTAACAACTAACAACTAACAACTAACAACGGACAACTAACAACTGACTAATCATCAATTTGCCATCCATCTTTGGTATAATCTTCATCCAAAATCTTTTTCGGTCGCATCACCAGCACAACTCGCCCTAAAATTGAAAATTCCGGGGCTGTTTCAAACCATTGCAATTCTAAATTTCCCCCGTTATCGGCGAGGAAATAACTCTCAGCATCCCACTGTCTTTGGGCGCGATCGGCAATAATCAAAACTTCTTCGACTTTGCCTTGCAGCGGTACCGGCAATCGATCGCTCATTTCCAAAACCGCCACCGGATCTTCGGCGTTCAAAATTACCTGCCATCCGGGAATCGCCACCCAAGCTCCGGCTCCGGCAAATTTTACCATTCGGAACGGCTCGATTTCCTCCGGCAAAGGCACTGCCAGCAAATCTGACGCAGAGAGCGGAAATTTGCCCACCACCGGGACAATCCGGGGCAGTTGTTCCTCAGAATCGAGCCGGTAGATGGGCAAGCGCGGCGCAGCCTTCCTCGGAACTACGGTAAAATCGACAAGCAATTGCTCGATTTGTGCCCTAGCTGTTTGGCTGCTAGCTAATTTTAAACCGCGAGCAATTAAGCGCGATCGCTCTTGCAAATCGCTTTTTTGTCTCGCCAACTGCCAGCACTGGTAAGCTACAGCATCGCCTGGAGTGTCTGTGAAGCCTTGCGGGAGACTCCCGAAGTGCGAAAATTCTTTCATCGCTTTAGCAACTTGGCGAGCATCGTCAACATCCAAATTGTGGGCCAGGATCAAAGCTGCCGCCCCCGCCCGCTCTGTTTGAGAAAGAATCCGAAATTCGTACAAGATATCACTTCCTTTTCGCAGGAAGTGCGATCGAACTTCTTCGGAAGCGCCAGCGTTGACCGCGCTGGTGTAAACTTGGGCTGCGACGCTGACTTGATTTTGCTGAATTGGTTCAAAACCAGTTGCTTCAAAAATCTTCTGAGAGTTCCAGCCTGCTTGGATCAGCGCCGTACAGGCTTGTCCCCACTCTACCCAAGTGCCTTCCTTGCGGCGGAGCGATCGAATTAACTTTTCGACATCCACAGTATCGGTGGATGGTTCGGGTGGACGAGGGGAAGAATCTTGCGGTGTATCAGTCATAATTAAATTAAAAACTAGCGCTAAGTTATGTGTGATTGGATACCAGCAAGGAGCCTGTCGCGGCGCACCGCGCTCGATCGACAATCAGTAAGTCACGAGACTATTGTTACAGAATAGTTGCTCGCCTAAATTTATAAAGGGGAGTTTATCGTATTGTTATGGATAATGCCATTCCAGAGCTAGATCAAATTAAACGCCAGCTCATGAGCCTAAACCGACCGAAAAAACCAAAAATGCTGGTAGTAGACGACGAACCAGACAATCTGGATTTGCTCTACCGCACTTTCCGACGAGACTTTAACGTACTCAAAGCCGAGAGCGGGATTCGCGCCTTGGAAGTCCTCAGCATCGAGGGCGAGGTAGCCGTCATCATTTCCGACCAGCGAATGCCAGAAATGAAGGGAACGGAATTTCTCAGCAAGACCGTGCCACAGTTTCCGAATACCGTCAGAATTATCTTGACGGGTTTTACCGACATTGAAGACTTAGTGGATGCGATTAATTCGGGACAGGTTTACAAGTATATCACCAAGCCTTGGGACCCGAACGAATTGAAAATGGTGGTGCAAAAAGCTGCCGAAACTTATGAAGTTCTCAAACAGCGGACTGAGGAATTGCACCGCGCCCAAACTCAAATACAACTGTTAGCAACGATCATGCAGGCGGCTGTGGATTATCCGAGTTTGGAACTTAGTTTAGTGCCAATGGCTACTGCTCTGAGCGATAATTTTTTGGCGGACACTTGCATTTTGCAACTGGTGGAAGAAAGTGTTTTGATACCAGTCCAAGGCAGTCACACGAGCGGCCAAACTGTGGAAAATTGGCTGGCCGATGACCCTTTAGTTCGAGAGGCAATTTCCTCTCAAACTATGCAGGGTGCTGTGAATATTGGCAGCGACACGGCCCTAGCGAGTCTGCCGCACTATCAAAAATCTGGCATTCAAGCTCACTTGAGCGTGCCGGTGATTCACAAAGGTCGATCGATCGCCCTGATGTCCCTCCAGTGGAAACAACCTTGTTCCCTGCGTCCCGACGAACTCACAACAGTTCACCTCGCCGCTCAAGAAGTTGCTTTGGTACTGACGAGTTTTCAAGGTCATTAGTCATCAGTCATTAGTCATCAGTCATCAGTCAACAGTCAACAGTCATTAGTTAACGGTTAACGGTTAACGGTTAACAGTCAACAGTCAACAGTCAACAGCTAACAATTCCCAATTCCCAATTCCCAATTCCCAATTCCCAATTCCCAATTCCCAATTCCCAATTCCCAAGTCCCAATTCCCAATTCCCAATTCCCAAGTCCCAATTCCCAATTCCCAATTCCCAATTCCCAAGTGACAATAACAAATAACAAATAACAAACAACAAACAACAAATAACAAATAACAAATAACAAATGACTAATAACGCCGAACAAATTAAAACTATATTTAATCGAATTGCACCAGTTTACAACCAAATGAACGACTGGTTGAGCTTTGGACAACACCGGATTTGGAAGCAAATGGCGGTGAAATGGAGCAGCGCAAGCCCGGGAAATACTTGTTTAGACTTGTGCTGCGGTAGCGGGGATTTAGCTTTGCTGCTGGCCAAAGAAGCAGGGCCGACAGGCTGCGTGTTTGGAGTAGATTTTTCTGCGGAACAATTGGCTGTGGCGGCGAAGCGCGATCGACCTTTTCTCACCCCTTCTAGTCCCATTTCTTGGGTAGAAGCTGATGCCCTAGACTTGCCTTTTCCCGACAATTACTTCGACTGCGCCACAATGGGCTACGGCCTCCGCAACGTGACGGACATCCCCCGCAGTCTTCAACAATTGCACCGCGTGCTCAAACCCGGTGCAACAGCAGCTATTCTCGACTTCCACCGCCCCAGCAATTCGCTAATGCACAGCTTTCAGCAGTTTTATCTAAACACTCTCGTAGTGCCGATAGCTCAGCAGTTTGGCATGACTGAAGAATATGCCTACATTAATCCTAGTTTAGAAAAATTCCCGATCGGCCAGCAGCAAGTCGCGATCGCCCGCCAAGCCGGATTTGCCTGTGCCACCCACTATCCCATTGCTGGAGCTATGATGGGAGTATTGGTATTAGTCAGTTGACAGTTGACTGCTGACTGTTAACTGTTAACTGTTGACTGCTGACTGTTGACTCTTAACTGTTAACTGTTAACTAATAACTGCTGACTACTGACTGCTGACTAATGACTACTGACTAATTCCCAATTCCAAATTATTGATGAACCAGTCTAACATTTGGCTGTTGTTTGCCCCTCCTGTAGTGGGAGGAATTATTGGCTACTTCACTAACGATATAGCTATCAAAATGCTGTTCCGCCCCTATCGAGCTATTTACGTCAAAGGGCGGCAGTTGCCTTTCACTCCCGGCTTGATCCCGCGCAACCAAGAGCGATTGGCAAAGCGCATTTCCGACACAATTATGGGTTCGCTGCTGACACCGCAAGAATTGCAAAATTTGGCGCGCCGCCTTTTGCAAACCGAGCGGATGCAGTCGATAATTCTCTGGCTGCTGCAGTTGGCGCTGGATCAGGTAAAAGCAGACGCAGAACAAAAAACATCTAAAATTCTCGCTAACATTCTGCGAGATTTGCTGGGAGAATCGGTGCCGCGAATTCTCAAAGTTTTGGCGCGCCGGGAAGATTTTTTAGAAGCTCAGCTAAATCAAATTTTTGACCAAGTTTTGTTGGAGATTCAGTTAACGGAAGCTCAGGCGGCTCAGTTGTCTGATTGGCTGTTGCAGGTGGTAATACCGCCGGAAGTGCTGCGACAGGCTTTGATTGACTTTTTGACCGATCGCAATATTTCGATTATCGATGAAGGGTTTCGAGAAAAAACCAGCGGCACTTATTGGGTTGTAGCAAATTTATTTGGTTTGCGGAACACTTTAACTCGGCTGCGGACTTTTTGTCTCGACGACAGAGAAGCGACAAATCAGCGGTTAGCAGAGTTAACAGTTTCTTTGGGAGTTCGCGGGCGACTTCAGGAATGGCTGCAAAATTTGTCGATGCAAAACTTACCGGTTTCGACGGTGAGACAGTTGCGAAAAACTATGCGCGACAGCGTTCGCACCTACGTTCAACAGCGGGGTATGGAGGTACTAGACGGGTTGAGCAAATCTATTGATTGGGAAAATATTTCGCGGTTGATTCTCAATCGCTTGCAAACTTCAGCGGTGATGAGCGCTTCCCTGGAAATTGTTAGCAAAGAACTGGCTTTGGTTTTAGATCGTTATCTAGAGCGGGATTTAGAAAATATTGTAGCTCAGGCGATCCCGATTTTAAATATCGACCAGGTGATTGTCGATCGAGTAAAAGGTACTTCTCCCGAAGAGTTAGAGTTAGCAATTCAGGGAATTGTCAAAAGCGAGTTGCAGGGAATTGTAAATTTAGGAGGAATTTTGGGTGTTTTTATCGGCTGTTTGCAAACAGTTGTGCTGTTGCTTCAGCAGTGATTTAGGGCGGCAGTGGTGACATATTTTTTGTAGTATAATATTCGTGGGACTTGCGTACACACTAGACTTCTCCAATAATTATTGTGGAACAGGCATCCTGCCTGTTCAAAACCTGCTTTTTAGCAGATGTCTACTACACAAAAATCTGGTTTTTATGGTGTATTTACTGCCTCGGCCAGACCATTTTTGGTAGAAACCGATTTTTTTGTCCAATCCTAATTTACTTATTTCTTAAATTTATGCCAGTTCCAAATTCGGACGATCGCACCGCTCCCAAAAACCCCCGCAACCTCAGCCGCCAACAATACAAGCGTTTAACCGCAGAAATGGCCGCTCCCTACCGGCCTCTGCGACAGTTTATTTATCTAGCTTGCGGCGCTTCCGGCTCGATCGGCGGCGTGGTTTTCCTCGCTAAAATTGCCTCTGGCCGGGAAATCGGCTCTGCTTTGCCAAATTTTGCCCTCCAAGTCGGAGTCGTGGCTCTGATGGTGTTCCTGTTTCGCCTGGAGCAACGCGCCGAGAGCCGAGAGCCGAAGTCCAAGTAACAAAACTTTACAAATCGACACAAAAATCTATTTGAGGTAAAGAAAAGTTAGAATAATAAAGAAATTATTACGAAATCCTGGTTTGCGATCGATCCCTGCCATTATTAAGGAGTGGGTTCAATTGGGGTCAGCAAATTTAAAGACCCTAATCATAAACCGCCTTTACTTCCTTCAATTGGGGTCAGCTTCAATAAAGACCCTAAATATATAAAATAAATTTAAGCCCAGCGCCAGCCTTCATTGATAGAAGAGCTGGCGTTGGGCATTTGGCGCAGTAGGGCGCGCGCCAAGCCAAGCTCTCCAAAAAATAATGCAACAGCCGGAAAGCTGCAAATCCTGGTTATCGTCGGTCATCCCCAATCCCCAAATCTAAAATCTAAAATCTCATCAGATGTGTCAAAGTCTAATTAGAAAAAGTTGTTGGGAGATTTTACTATGAGCAGGTCATTTTGCAAAGTGCGGTTGACGCTATTTTTAGCCGCCGGTGCGGGAATTGTATTTTACAGCAGTGCGGCGGCGGCGGCCGAAAAGGTAGTGCTCAAATACAGTGCGATCCGAATGACTTTACCACTGAGCGAATTAGAAATTTTTGCCGAAACTGGGAAAATGTCCCCAGGGTTGGAAATGCTCCTGGGCCAGGCAAAAAAAGACCCGGAAGCAGTTCGCCGCAGTCTGACGAGGCCGGTGAAAGTCAGTCAAAGGTTTTTGGATGGGACGCTCAACAGTAAGGTTGGGGAAATCATTCTCGATGAAGTGGGTCAGGTAATTCGCACTCCTTCTGGGAAGGCAAATCGAGAAGCTTTGAGATCGGCTTTGGTGCTGTCTGCAACTAATGATAACGAGATTACGCTGTTGGAAGCGATGAGGAATTATCCGGCTGCAGAAGTTTATGTTGAGGGCGATCGCTTAGTTGAAGCTTACAGTAAACTTGTCGCTTTGTCGGAACAATTGGGCGGCGTTTCCGAACGGCTGCAAGATATTTTGAACAAGATTCGATTGCCTAGATTGTAGTGCATTTTGTTAAGGAAGGTTGATTGGTGCGAGTTCTGGCAGAATGTTTCTGCACCTGCATAAATTACACCGGAGTTACATTTTATTTCTGCAAATTTTGTGCGAATTTTGCCTGATTTTCATATTAGTTTCAAAAAAGAATGCAGCGGTAGACAAGCTCTAAACCTGACGGAAATCTGTCAGTCCCAAATCTCAAATTTAAAATTTAAAATCAACAAGCTTAAATCTTGTAAGCTGTTGTGCATTTAAATTGTAGATTTTGATGACAATCAAAAATTGTCAAATTCTCCCCCCCCCTCTCCCAGGGCGGTTTCATTCTCGGGTGCGATCGCACAAAGTAAAAGCGGTCGCCCGGATGATAAAATCTCGATCGACCGCTCTCATAACAAATATATATGCTAACTTTAATCGCATTTCTGCAAAAAGTCA
>NZ_JADEXD010000059.1 GCF_015207285.1 Tychonema sp. LEGE 07203
GGGGGCTGGGGGGGGTTTCCGATGGTTGAACCGGAGCCGCCTCTGTTACTTCCCCCCGAACCTTGCGGGAGTTTTCCGAGGCAGGAATCCACCACCCGTGCACGCTTTCCACCGCGCCTGTTTTAGTAGGAATTGGCAGCCAAACATCTTGATATTTCAACTGCCAATCATCTGGCGTAGTTTCGATCGCCCGCGCCGGAAAAAAGATAAACTTACCTTGCGCTGCCAATAGAAACAGACAAGCTGCAGAATAAGCGACAGCCAAAACTATCCCTAAAGTTATCAGGGATTTCGACAAAAAGAAGAGCCGCAACTTGTTCATAGAAAATAAACACAGAAAAAATTAGCAATCGCTTAAAAGCTAACCGTCAATGATTAATTTTAGACAATTAGCCAAGATCGATTACTAACTTCCGCAGTCCAGTTCCGCCGAATTTCAAAAATCAATCCAAATCAGGGCGGTGCAAGTGCCAATTCGTAGATTGTTCGTAAGCATGAGCTACTTGAAACAGCCGAGATTCTTGCAAAACATTACCAATCAGTTGTATGCCCACCGGCAGTCCTCGCTCGTCAAATCCGCAAGGCAAACTCAAAGCTGGCAAACCAGCAAGATTCACCGGAATAGTCATCAAATCTGACAAATACATACTCAGCGGATCGTTGAATTTTTCCCCTGCCTTAAAAGCCGTAGTCGGAGCAGTGGGACAGACCAAAACATCAACTTGAGAAAAAGCTTTTTCAAAGTCTTCTTTAATCAAAGTGCGAACTTTTTGAGCTTTGAGATAATAAGCGTCGTAATATCCAGCAGAGAGTACGTAAGTGCCGATCGCAATCCGGCGTTTAACTTCCGCACCGAATCCTTGAGAGCGAGTTTTGGCATACATATCCAAAAGATTGTCAGCATCGGGCGATCGGAAACCGTACTTTACTCCATCATACCGCGCCAAATTTGCCGAAGCTTCCGAGGGAGCAATAATGTAGTAAGTGGGCAAACCGTAGCGGAAGCGGGGACAAGAAATGACTTGAATTTCTGCACCCAATTGTTGAAATTGCTCGATCGCCTTAGTAACAGCGTCTTTAACCCCAGAGTCCAGCCCTACACCAAAAGTTTCTTTAATTACACCAATTCTCATCTGACCCTTCGGTCGCAAACTGGGTCTCAAAGCTTGGGCGTAGTCAGGAATTGGGACATTCAGACTCGTGGAATCTCTCGGATCGTAACCGGCGATGGCCCCCAACAAAATCGCCGCATCCTCAACAGTCCGACCAAAGGGCCCGATTTGATCCAGAGAAGAAGCATAGGCCACCAAACCGTAGCGAGAAACCAACCCATAGGTCGGTTTCAGCCCCACCAAGCCACAAAAAGCAGCAGGTTGGCGGATCGAACCCCCAGTATCCGAACCCAAGCTCACAACGCATTCTCCGGCGGCTACCGCTGCGGCAGAACCTCCAGAAGACCCTCCGGGCACGCGCTCCAAGTCCCAAGGATTCGCAGTCACTTGATAGGCAGAAGTTTCTGTCGAGCTCCCCATTGCAAACTCGTCCATATTCGCCTTGCCCACAATCACCGCACCGGCGGCGTGGAGTTTCGAGACGACGGTGGCATCGTAGGGAGGCACAAAATTCTCCAAAATCCGAGAGGCGCAGGTTGTGGGAACGCCATCGGTACACATATTGTCTTTAACGGCGATCGGGATGCCGGCCAAGGGCCCAATTTCCTCACCGGCGGCGATTTGGGCATCCACTTTGTGGGCCTGAGCCATTGCGCTGTCTGCCGTCACGCACAGAAAGCTTTTCAACTTCGGCTCTAGCTGGGTAATTCGGTCTAATGTTTCTTGAGTAATTTCCACAGCAGAGCGTTTTTTATTGACCAGTTGTCGGTGCAACTCGCGGATGGATGCCATGCTCGTACCTTTATCATTTCTACTTTCGGCCACTTAGCCAATATAGCTGGCAATTGTACCTGCTTACAGCCTCTTCCTTATCTGCGTCTGCCTGGGCGCATCTGCGGTAAAAAAAGCCGCCTATTTGCCCCAACGATCCCAGGAAAAAAAAATCATCCGGAATCATCCCCAAAACCAGAGATATATGCTAAGAAGTTCCCGATGCCCCGTTGGAGGAATGCCACCTAAAGCTCACCTAGAATCCCACCTGACGGCAGAGGAACTCAAACTTCGCTACCGGCAGGCACAAAACACCACAGAGTCGCGCCGCTGGCACTTGCTGCTGTTGGTTTCCCGAAATTGGACTATCAAACAAGCAGCCCAAGTCGTAGGTATCAACTACGACTACGCCAAAGAAATTGTCCAGCGCTACAACCGAGAAGGGCCTGACTCCGTGAGAAACCGCAGCGGAGACCGCCAGCCCCCTCCTGCAAAATCTTTGCTGAATCCAGAACAGCAAGAAGAACTGCGACAAGCCCTGCAAGGCCCCGCCCCCGACGGGGGAGACTGGACTGGCCCCAAAGTAGCTCTCTGGATTGCCGAAAAGATCGGTAGCGCTCATGTCTGGCCCCAACGCGGCTGGGATTATCTCAAGCGGTTGGGTGTTGACTGGCGGCGCCGCCGAAAGTAGATTGTTCGCAATATTTTAGAGGGAATCGATCGCCATTGAGCGCGATCGATTCCCTTTATTTTTGCATTGGCCCGCGCAGGGCATTGGGCATCGGGAATTGGGCCGCGCAGGGCATCGGGCATTGGGCCGCGCAGGGCATCGGGCATTGGTCAAAAGAACAGGTGCGTCGATCGATCGATTGTCGGTTTTTGTTGAGGATTGTCGATGTATCTGACAGAAGAGCACCATTCTCGCTCGCACAGGCTCTCCGGCCTGTTCTGTCAACAAGTGCATTTTCTTGTGGGGAGTAGGGGTTGGGCAGGAGAGCCCGCCCATAAAAAGCTTATTGAAAATGGTGCAAGATGTGAGATGTATCCGCACCCTACGGCTAAAATCCCAAATCCCAAATCTCAAACCGTTTGACTCTTGTAACAATAGCTGCTTAGATTAAATTTGGTTGTGTTGAGGATGTCGAATATATGCGAGGAATCGGGCATTTTTTGTCGGTCGCAAACAAGATGGCGGCAGTAGTCGCCGGCATCGGACTGGTTCAGGTGTTAACCATCGCCAGTTCATTCTCTCAATCGTCTAACCCACGTTCCCTAGACGAACTCTACAAAATTCGCGATCGGCTCGTCACCGAATTAGAACAACCAGCCTCTCCCTCCCCAGAACCAACCCTGCTTTCCGGCTTAATTCCCCTCGGCGGCAATCCCCAAGAAAAACTGATACAACAGTTGCAAGCAGTAGATGTTCAAATATTAGTAGAACAGAGAGCTAACGATAACTTGCAGCAAGCAGTCCGTTTGGCCGACGAAGCCGTAGAAACAGGAAAACAGCAAAATCGGTCGATCGAATCTTCGCAACAAACTCAATTTTTGTGGCACCAGGCCCTCAACAACTTGCAGGAAGTTCCCCAAAATTCCTTTTTAGCTCCTTTCAAAGCATCAAAAACTCAAGAATACCGGGAAAACTTCACAGCAGCCACCTCTCAAGTGCGGCAAGCAAAATCAGATTTTTTGGCGGAAGTTGCGCGGGAAAGCGGTTTGTCAGAGAAGGCTTCCATCGGCATTTGCCACCTTTCTAGAGAGTGCGTCAACCTGCGGGGCGATGTGCCTCCTGCCAGCCCGGCCAGCTTAATTAAACTGCCGATTGCTGTCGCCCTGATGCAAAAAGTCGAACAAGAAAAAATTAGTCTAAACCAGGAAGTATTCGTCAATCGGGGCAACTTCACCGAAGACTCATCGACGAAGATTGTGTCCGCGAAAAATTACCCGTTGAAGACACTGTTAGAAGAAATGATCGATCGCAGCAGCAATACTGCTACCAATCAACTGATCGATTATGTAGGTTCCGATTACATCAATCAATTCTTGGAAAATCGCGGCTACCAAGTAACCCGCGTCAACTTCAAATTAATGGGGGAAAAAATTATGCCCTCCAACCCCGGTTCTGGCCCCAACCGCTTGACTGCTAACGAACTCACCGAAATGATGGTGCAAATTTACAATGGCGAAACACCGGGTGCTAAACTATTAGTAGAAACTCTCAACGGGCAGTACGATCGCGCTTTGGGATTTGCCGCCTTGGAAGGAACTAAAGTTCAGTGGTTGGGCGAAAAAACCGGCGAAAATTCCCTGGTGCTAGGCACAACTTTAGCGATGAATATTGACGGCGAAGCCTACGTGATGACTGTGATTGACAGTCGCAGCAGCGGCGATTTACAAATCCGCAACTCTATTTCTAAAATTGCCGATTATATTAGCAAAAATCCCAGTTTTTAACCACTCCGGGGCTAAGTTCACCAAAATACGAATTTGGTTCAAGCATCAATCTTGGACGGGCTCGCGTGCCCATCCCACAAATCCTGCTTTGCTCGTTTGCTCTGTTTGCTCGTTACCAGGAAGAGCCTGGTAATGCAGATCCGGAGGCTCTGCCTCCCTTCCCTTGAGGAAGGCAACTTACAGGAGAGAAGACTGTAGGAGGTGTTTAAGTTATTAAGTTTTCGATCCTCATCCCACAAATCCTGCTTTTGATTGCTATAGCAACCGCCAAGACGATCGAGAAGTTTTTTCTTCCTTCTTCCCTATTCCGACGGACATCGGACTGATGACGTTGTACGGAAAGCAGTTGCCAGTTGTCAGTTGTCAGTTGTCAGTTGTCAGTTGTCAGTTGTTACCAACAACAAATAACAAATAACAAATAACCAACAACAAATAACAAATAACAAATAACAAATAACAAATAACAAATAACAAATAACAAATAACTACTGACTACTGACTACTGACTTCTTCCTTCTATTAAAAATGCCGCATCAAAAACTCAGCGTTTCTGTCAAAGGCGAAGGATTTCCTATTCTTTGCTTGCACGGACATCCAGGTTCCGGCGATTGTATGTCTGTCTTCACAGAACACCTCTCAAAGCGCTTTCGGACGATCGCCCCAGACTTGCGCGGCTACGGCAACAGCCGCACCTCAAATCCCTTTGAAATGACCGACCACCTGCTCGATTTAGAAGCACTTTTAGACCGATTGGGAGTCGATCGGTGTTTGGTTGTCGGATGGTCTTTGGGAGGGATTTTAGCCCTGGAATTAGCGATGAAATATCCCCACCGAGTCACAGGTTTGATCGTGCTGGCATCCGCTGCCAAACCGCGAGGAAGTCACCCTCCCATATCTTGGCAAGATAACTTTTACACCGGTTTAGCCGGAATCATCAATTGGGTGATTCCCGGTTGGCAGTGGAATATTGATACTTTTGGCAGGCGATCGCTCTTTCGCTACTTGATCCAGCAGCATACAGCCACGCCTTACCGCTACTTGGCGCGGGCAGGTACCCCCGCCTATCTCAAGACTTCCAGCAGCGCTACAAAGGCGCTAAATACCGCTCTGAGGGCAGGATACGATCGACTGCTGCACCTCGGCGACATTCAATGTCCCAGCTTGGTGTTGGCCGGAGAGGGCGATCGGCACATCACCTCGGCATCCAGTTTAGAAACAGCCCGCCACCTCCGCGATTGTCAGTGGCAGTGCTATCGAGATACAGCCCACTTGTTTCCTTGGGAAATTCCCGATCGGGTACTCGCAGACATCGATCGCTGGATTGAGAATTTCCCCCAAGCAGTCGGGAATTGCGAGTCTTAACTTGTGAGTTTTTCCGAACCAATTAATCACCAAACACTCAAAAAGTTTTGAAGTTTATTTAACCTGTCTGCCACTTGTCAAGCTATTAGCGATCCGCACCTACAGGTTCTACACAAATCCTGCAACATATCAGATATTACCGGATTTGAAATTAAAACTCACAACTGACCGATCGTAATTTCCCTGCAGCTACTGACCGCTCAAAACAGGCCACAGCCCTCCCTCACCAAACTTTCCCAAATCATCTGCCACCGTCAAAGTAACAGGTTTGCAGCGTTGAATCGAAACACTAACACCTTCTGCACCTTCATTTTCTATGTCTTCTACATATCCTGCTTTTGCAGATTCCGCTTCTTGAGTGCTCAAGAACGGACCAAAATAGTAAATGCACCGCGGCGTTGAAGTTTTAATTTCAACCCACCAAGCCAATCCGAAAACATTGAGCAAGCTAATCAAGAATTCTTTCATCTGCTTTTTTAATTTATTTAACGGTGTTTTCAGGGTGCTGCAGGCAACGCCCGCGCTTTTGTTATTTACAAGCGGCAGTGACACTGCTACCAAGAATTTATCCAAACCTATTTTAAGCTGATATCTAAATAGATTGGTGTCGAATTCCTGTTTGAACCAAGGGGGAAAGTTCCTTTTATTTTCGCCTTCAACCTGTGCGTAACTGAGGCAGCTCTATTATTACTTGTTCAAAGTGTGCTACCGCTCAATTTTTGGCGTTATTCACACATTATGGCATCGCCCTAGGTGATGACAAACCGGGAATCACCAAAGTGCTTTCTCGTCCATCAGAGTTATCTGTTTTTGATTCAGCTTTAACTTGAATTTGAGTGCAGGCATGATGTTTTCCCAGATGACATTCTACTAGGCATTTTGGTAGTAATTGATGTAAGTAGCTGCTGAGGCCGATCGCCAGATTTTAGCTACTTAATAAATTACTCTGTTGTACTTTTTTTTTCAAGCACCTTCAAGATCCGTGTACGTGAAACTTTTTCGGCCCGCGCTGGCGGAAAATTTCGTATAAAGCCATTCCCGTTGCTACCGAGACATTCAGGCTAGGAGTCTTTCCCCTTAAAGGAATTGAAACTAATCCGTCACAGCCGCGCTGTATCAAAAGGCTCAAACCGTCAGCTTCACCGCCCACAACTAAAACAGTGGGCCCGGAGAACTTGATTGTCTCTACCGAGTCACCCACGCCTGCTGCAGTGCCGTAAATCCAGAATCCAGCTTCTTTCAATTCTTCCAGCGCCCGGTTAAGATTGACAACCCTGGCGACAGGAAGGTTTTCCAGTGCCCCTGCGGCCACTTTTCTGACTGCCGAAGTAATCCCGACGGCCCGCCGCTGGGGAATTACAATGCCTTGAGTTCCTAAAGCTTCTGCGGTGCGAACGATCGCCCCTAGATTGTGGGGGTCGTTAAGTCCTTCTGCTACCACAATCACCGGATCTTCGCAAGCAGCCTTAGCCTTTGCGATCAGTTCAGCCAAATCGAGGTATTCGTAAGCTGATACTTGGGCTGCTACGCCTTGGTGGTTTGCCTTGCGCGTGATGTAGTCGAGGCGCAAATCGTCCACTTCGTCGATGATGCTGCCGTTTGCCTTGGCTTCGGTTAGCAAGCTGTGAAAGCGGGGATCGTAGCGCAGGTGCGGGACAACCCAGATCCGGTTGAGCACTTGGTTGCTTTCTAAAGCCGCTTGCACCGCATGGCGGCCGTAAATCATGTCGTCTGTGTTTGCGTCTGGTTGGACGACGGTATTTGAGGCACTGTCAATCGGGCGCGTGTCTCTGTCTTTGTCTCTGTCTCTGAAATGATTGCCCCGGAATTCCCGCGGGCTGCTATCTCTGTCGCTGCCTCTGTCTCTGTCTCTGTCTTTGTAATAATTGCCCCGCGATTCCTGGGGGCTGCTGTCTCTGTCTCGGAAATTGTTGCGGGCGGGCTGGCTGCTGCTGTCTCTGTCTCTGTCTCTATCTCTGTCTCTATCTCTGTCTCTGTCTCTGTCTCTGTAGTAATTGCCCCGGGATTCGGGCCGGCTGCTGTCTGTGTCTCTGTCTTTGAAATGATTTCTGCGGGTGGACGGTTGGCTGTCGGCATCGACATTCCGTTTGAAAATTGGTCGCACCGGCATTTCTCGGGATTGAGGGGAAAAGGTCGATCGCTTTTGAGGCGCGTCTGCTCCGCGAGTATCGGGACGGGGCTTGCGTTCAAAGCGGGGAGACGGTTGTGAGTCTTGGCGGCGGCCTTCGCTTCTGAATGGCTTGCTGTCGGAATTCGATCGCGAGGTGTTTGGTTTGGTAAATTTTCTCATTGGTTTTTTGTTGCAGTCAAAACAAGTTTAGATTTGGGATTGACAAAGCGATACGATTGAGTTTGAAATTGGAGATTTTCCGGGCAATTAATTGTCGGTCGAACCGCTGCCATTCCTAACTATTAACTGCTAAATACTTTCAGTTTCAAGTTTTAAAAGTGCCAGAATTTCGGTCAATCTTTCGGGATCGGTGAGGTACAAATATCCGATCAAAGTTTCTAAGCTGCTAGCTTGTTGGTAAATCTCTGGATCGGCTCGCTTGGCACGGCCCGATACGGCATTGCGGCCGCGCTTGACAATTGCTAATTCTCTACTGTTCAAGTAAGGAGATATCGATCGCAAGTGACGCGCTTGAGTTTCGGCTCGTACTTGCCCCACCACCAATTCGTGATAAGCTTGCAATCTTCTGGGGGGCATCAAGTACAAACTCCGAATGTAGAGTTCGTATACTGCATCTCCCAAATATGCCCAAGCCGAGGGCGAAATTCTTTCTATTTCTGCTGGTGTCGCCCTCGCAGGATGCTGTTGGTTTAAACTGATATCAGTCAGGCTCAGTTTGAGTCCGTCATCTGCGATCGGCGACATACTTTATTTAAATAAAACTTCCGCACAGTTGGTTTTTTCTAGTCATCACTTCAGCAATTATAGCTTTCCCAAGATTGCCAGCGTCTCGATAAGCTATTTAGCTTTAGGTTTTGTCGGCGATCGCCCGAACACAGGTTCAAAAACGATTTTTAGACCGATCGGAATGCTCCCTTCTTATAGCATTTTTCTGTCTGTTTGCCACACATATTTTGCTGCCCCTCCACCCCAAATCGAAGTATCGGGGGAATTTGCAGCTTGCGCGTGTCGCAGCTTCTCGGAAAATCCGTATTCCGCAAAACCATAAAAATTTGCTATCCAGCGTTGAGAACCGGATAGCTAATTCAATCCACTTTCTGGTCAAGCGTCCTTGACGTTTTTTACCGCTTCATCAACGTTCGGCTGCAAAGACAAAAATTTCTCTAAGCGAACCAGTTTAACAGTTTGAGTTACGCGGGGATTTGAGACAATTTGCAATGTCCCTTCGACGGTTTGGGCTTTCTTGACAAGTTGCACAAGTGCGCCCAAGCCGGAACTGTCCACAAAGTCTATCTGAGACAAGTCCAAAATTATGTGTTTTGGACCCTCCTCAATACATTTGCTCAGTACCTTCCGAAAAGTCGCCTCAGAAAAAGCGTCCAGCAGGCCAGTCAGGCGAAATAACTGATAGTTATTCTTGACTTCGCGAGTGCCTCTGAGGCTAACGGTCAGGGTCAATGGCTCAGAAATGACACCCTCCTAGCTAGATATGGCTTAAAGTTGAGGCTTCATTATAGGAGTTTTTGGTTTTTTTGTCTACTGTTTTTTAGTCGTCAGTCATTGGTCATTAGTTATTGGCGATCTGGCGATCGGTCATCTGCACAAACAGCTTACCTGAATAATGACTGCTGGCTGTTAGCAGCCGTCAACAGCCAACAGCCAACTGACTACTTGCTGCTGACTGCTTTCTGATTGTCTCGCATTGACTGGACGAACCGATCGAACAAATAGTCAGCGTCGTGGGGGCCCGGACTCGCTTCCGGGTGGTACTGCACAGAGAACAGTGGCAGAGTTTTGTGCTTCAATCCGGCTACGGTGCGATCGTTCAAATTGAGATGAGTAATTTCTACTTCCGGGACTAGGGAATCCGGGTCGATCGCAAAACCGTGATTTTGGCTAGTAATTTCTACTTGCTGGGTTAAACCCGCTGGATGATTCAAGCCCCGGTGGCCGAACTTGAGTTTAAAAGTTTCCGCACCCAAGGAAAGTCCCAGAATCTGGTGTCCCATGCAGATTCCGAATACAGGTTTGTCCGACTTCAACAAAGCTCTAGCCGTCGCGATTCCTTCCGTTACCGCCGAGGGATCTCCGGGCCCGTTGGACAGAAAAATGCCATCCGGGTTGTATTTGAGAATTTCCTCCGGCGACGTGTCAGCGGGTACAACAATTACCCGACAGCCGTAACTCGCCAAACGCCGCAGAATATTGCGCTTGATCCCAAAATCTAGCGCCACCACCGTCCACATTTCGCCGCTGGCCGGTTGGACTGTCGGACTGAACTCCCACACCGAGTCCGTGGCTTCCGACCACTCGTAAACCTTGCGGGTGGTCACTTCCCGTACCAGATTCAGCCCGGCCATGCTGGGAGCGTTTTGGACTTGTTCCAACAGCTCTGCCTGGTCGAGAATCACGGTGGAAATGCCGCCGTTTATCGCTCCCACCGTGCGAATTTTGCGGGTGAGGGCGCGGGTGTCGATGCCGTAAAGGCCGGGGATATTGTGCTGTTTTAGGTAGTCTTGCAGGGACTGGGAGCAGCGCCAGTTGCTGGGGCGGCTGCATACGTTGCGGGCGATCGCACCTCGAATTTGCGGCTGCGAAGATTCTTCATCTTCGAGATTTACCCCGGTATTGCCCAATTCTGGATAAGTAAAAGTGACAATTTGACCGCAATAGCTAGGATCGGTCAAGACTTCTTGGTAGCCTGTCATTCCCGTATTGAAAACTACCTCGCCGACGACGGTGGCATCAGCGCCAAACGACCAGCCGCGGTAAGCAGTACCGTCAGCCAGGACTAGGAGAGCGGGTTTTGCTGTTGAAAGTGACATGGCATCCTTAATTACTTTACGTTTAGTTTCATTTCATTTTTATCCCGACTGGGGGCTTTTGGCCGATCGACCAAATACACCTCTCCCACAACCATCGTGGAACAGGCATCCTGCCCGTTCAAAACAGTCTTTTTGGCAGATGTCTCATCAAAATCTCATTTTATTTTCATACAGTAATTTCCTGCTGTATTTTTTTTTACGGTTTATAGCTCAATACAGTGAAAATTCATATAACGTGCTTTGGTACTTTTGACTTAGGAACCTTCCAGTCTCAATTACTGAAACAAATTGTTTGTCATTTGTCAAGCATTTTGTGACCTACCGCCCTCATCAGACAAAAATACAAGCTGAAATCCCCAAACTGTCAGCGCTAAATTTATACTCAAAGGTGGTTGTCGTTGTTACGATCGACAAACAAGCCTTTAAACAAACTATGGTCAGCAAATCTCCCTTGCCTTTACTCTCCAACTCAAAAAAAACCCTGCTGAGCGAAAAACTCCGCAAACCTTTACTGGTTTTAACAGCGGTTATTTCTGGCAGCAGTTTCATCTTACTTAACAGCGCCGTCAACTCCTCGCGAGCGACTGCTCAAGAGATCGAGGGATGCTTCATGCGTAACGACCGCGGCCAAACTGTCAACTTGAGCAGCTCTGTTTGCGGTTTTGTCCCCCAAAAATTGACTCCCGCTGCTTCGCCGGAGGTTAAATCGGGAGTATTTCTAGTCAAAATTAAACGCCGAGAAGCTAATATCCCAGTTATAGAAGTCACGTTTAACGGCACGCAAAAGTTTGAAATGATGGTGGATTCTGGAGCAAGCCGCACAGTAATTACGCCAGCAATGGCTGCTGCTTTGAAGATAGTTCCTCAAGGAAGCGTGCTAGCAAAAACTCCCAACGGAATAGCTACTTTTGCTCTCGGAAATCTTACTTCGATCGAAGCTGGCGGTTTGGCGATTACAAATGTAGTTGTACCGATCTCGCCCGCATTAGACATCGGGCTGCTGGGTCACGATTTTTTTGGTAATAAAGATGTGACTATTAAGCAAGATGTGATTGAATTTCGATCGCGCTCTTAAAGTGGAGTCATTAGTCATTAGTCATTAGTCATTGGGCTCTAGCGTTGCGGAGGGATTGGGCTCTAGCGTTGCGGAGGGATTGGGCTCTAGCGTTGCGGAGGGATTGGGCATGGGGCTCTAGCGTTGCGGAGGGATTGGTCATTGGTCATTGGTCATTGGTCATTGGTCATTGGTCATTAGTCATTAGTCATTGGTCATTAGTCCGAGCGTGCGAATACCTTAAGAGTTCGCTGGGTTTTGCAAACAGTCAACATAGGGTGCGTCGCCAACAACAACTTTCGCCCCGCAACGCCAGATCAAACGAGCGACGCACCCTACAACTTATAACTTAAGTAAACCGTATTGCCTGCCGTCTGCTGTTCTGTAAGTTGCAAGAAAGAAGGAGGCTCTTCCTCCGCACCTGCATTACCAGGCAGAGCGAAAGTAACGAGCAATTCCTCAGATGATTTCTGCGTAATAGTTCGAGTTTGCTCGATCGCCAGAAGCGAGAGACGATCGCAAATTGTGCTTCTCAATCTTCCCTCCTCTGGGCTCTAACCTCTTTTTTCAACATCTGTTAAATCAGCCAATTGCATCAGATGCCGAACTTCTTCCTTCACCGCAAAAACTCAATTAACTGCTGCAATTTCAACCAAGATTCGCCGCTCGATAAAATATCCTTAGCCAAATCAACTCCTGCAGCGTGGGAGCCCAGAGGAATTGCACCCCCTACCTGAAAAGCTAAAGACGCATTCAAAGCTACAACATCCATTTGCGCTGCTGTACCTTTGCCTTGCAAAACGTTCCGCAAAATCTCGGCGTTTTCCTCAACATTTCCGCCTTTCAACGAGCCGATCGCACTTGGTGTCAATCCTACCTGTTCCGGGTTTAAAGTAGTAAGTTCCACCTTGCCGCCCGACAAAACCGCCAAATCAGTCACATCACCCAAACCCGCCTCATCCAACTTTTCTCGGCCGTGTACCACTATCGCCAACTCAGTCCCCAACTCGCCCAAGGCTTGCGCCACAGTTGATACCATACTGGGATCGAACACCCCGATTACCTGCCCATCCGGGCGCAGAGGATTGACGAGAGGCCCTAAAAGGTTAAAAACAGTCCGCACCTTCAAAGTGCGCCGGAGCGGTGCTACAGCCTTGAGTGCTGGATGCCACCCCGGCGCAAATAAAAAAGTGATCCCTACCGAGTCTAAAGCCGCTTTTACCTTCTCCACATCGGCGTTGAGGTTGACTCCGAGTGCTTCTAGCACGTCAGCAGAACCGACTTTGCTCGATGCCGATCGATTTCCGTGTTTGGCGACTCGCACTCTGCCTGCGGCGGCAACAAAAGCTACAGCCGTGGAAATATTAAATGTCGAAGCGCCGTCACCGCCCGTGCCGCAAGTATCAATTAATTTGAGATTGGAGATGGGAGATTGGCGATCGAAAACACTTTCTGACTCGCCTGCGAGGGACTCAAACTGCAATACCTGAGCCATTCCCGCCAATTCTTGAGCAGAAATGCCTTTAGCTTGGAGAGCCGTTAAAATTGCGCCGGAAAGTTCCGGGGGTATAGCTTCTGCTAGCCATCCCTGCATTAAGTCGGTGGCTTGGGCGCGCGAGAGAGATTGTCTGTCTAACAGTTGTTGTAGCAGGGCTGGCCACAGAGGAGAATCCGCTGTCAAAGTTGAAGCGGAGGCTATATCTAGTGTTGCGAGTACGGGAGAATCTGTCATAGTTTTAGTCAAATTTAGCCCGATCGAGCTTAGCGGCCAAACCGAGAATCGATCGGCATTTTACCAGACTTGCACCACGTTCAATTTTTGCGTGGGAGATTTTAGAATTGGCAATGACTTACTGCACAATGGTTTAGAACGTCCTTAAAATTGCATCTTGTTTGGGAAACTGCCCAAATCTCACCCTATTTTGCGCCCGCGCTCAGATTTTCGCCCCTGATGTTAGCAGCGTTACATCATTTGTCCGCCCGCAGCAGCCGAATATGAAGTTTTTGATACAACAATTGCCCTCTTGTTATGGCAACTTTAAAGGGAAACGCGCGATCGTGCAACTGCCAGCAGTCCGCTGTATTATATTTCAATAAAATTAATTGACTGTAACTGAGCTCGCCAACGGATACAAGTTTCCGACAAAAGTTGTGGATCGCCCAAAATTTTAGGCCAGAGCGACAGTCACAGATTCACTGCGCCGCAAGTCAATGATTCGATCCAAAATCTTCAATCCCCCAATCGACAGCACAGCACCCACAGCCGTTAAGTTGATACCTGCAGGTTAGTCACAGAAGAGAGAAAGTCGATCGAACTTTGACCCCAACCTTAAAAATAAACTCTTGCGGTTGTAGAAGTCACGGCCTCTGATTGTAATAAAAACAGCATCGCCACTAACTTATTTCAGGATACTTAACTGCTAATATATTCAGGCAGATTTCAAGGAGCAGGTTGGGAATCGAGCAACTCGCCCGTCTGAGGGCCAGCCAAATCTTAAAAAAAGACAAACCCAGTCAACTAAACTTGCCTCAACAACAACTAACAGCTAACAGCTAACAGCTAACAGCTAACAGCTAACATCCAAAATATAACAGCCCAGCAGGAGAAATGAATAAACACACTTGTGTAATTGCAGCCCCGAACACAAACCAATCGCCAAGCTTGGCAATTGCTTTTTTCTCGCCATCGCGCGGCACAGCAGCATCCTAGTTAACGGCTCATATTTGACAGGAATAGACTAAAAACATTCAACTCAAACACAAGAGCAGGGTATTCAAAAGTGGGAAATCAAAAATTAGAACATAAAGCCAGAGAATGCCTGAACGTGCAGGAGGCGCTACAGCAAATGGAAGCAAAATATTACAGTATGTTTGAAAATGCTGTTTCCGGCATTTTCCAGACAACTATCGAGGGGCGTTACCTCAGCGCTAATCCCGCTTTGGCTCGCATTTACGGGTACAATTCCCCAGCAGAATTGATGGGGAATCTGACAGATATCAGCGATCAGCTTTACGTCAATCCCGATCGCCGCAGCGAGTTTGTTTCGGCTTTACAAGCGCGCGGCATCGTATCGGATTTTGAATCGCAGATTTATCGCCGAGATGGCGCAGTAATTTGGATTTCGGAAAATGCGCGGGCAGTCCGCGATCCCGACGACGATAAATTGCTTTATTACGAAGGTTTTGTAGAAGATATTACCCAGCGCAAAGATGCAGAAGCTGCACTGCGATCGAGTGAAGAACGCCTGCGAATGGTAATTGAAGGCGTTAAAGATTATGCAATATTCATGTTAGATACTAAGGGATATGTAGCTAGCTGGAATTCCGGCGCTAAAAGAATTTTGGGGTATGAAGCCAGCGAAATAGTAGGCAAAAACTCGGAGTGCTTTTATACGCCTGAAGATATTAAAATTGGCAAACCACAACAAAAATTAGTCAAAGCTACCGCAGCAGGTAGATATGAAAGTGAAGGCTGGCGGTTTCGCAAAGATGGCTCCAGATTTTTGGCGAAGATTATTGTTACTCCTTTGCAGGATGAAAGCGGAGAGTTGCAGGGCTTTTCTCAAATCATGCAGGACATTACTAAGCAAAAGCGGGCTGCAGAAGAAAAAATGCAGTTGATTGCTTCTTTGCAGGAATCGGAAAAGAAGTTTCGCAATCTGTACGAATCGACAACCGATGCGGTAATGTTGCTAGACGAAGAAGGTTTTTTGGATTGCAATCCGGCAACTTTAAAGTTATTTGGATGCAGCACAGAATTGGAATTCTGCGGCAAGCATCCTTCGGCATTTAGCCCGCCGCTACAACCGAGTGGAGAAGATTCTATAAGTCTGTCTCAAGAGCGAATTAATACGGCCGTGCAAACGGGAAATTGCCGTTTTGACTGGCTGCACCGCCGTTTGGACGGTTCCGAGTTTCCGGCGGAAGTGCTGCTAACTTCTATGGATATCGGCGGCAAAATGGGGCTGCAAGCCGTGGTGCGCGATATCACTTATCGGGTGCGGGCCCAGGAGACTCTGAAGCAGGCTAACGAGGTGTTAGAATGCCGGGTTAAAGAGCGGACAAGTCAGTTGGAAGCAGCTATTAAAAAGTTGCGTTTGTCGGAAGAAAAGTTTTCTAAGGCTTTTCGATCGAGTCCAGATCCGATGACTATTACTACTTTTGCTGAAGGACGTTTTATTGAAGTAAATGATAGTTTTTTAGCTATAACAGGTTACAGTTTAGCAGAAACTATTTCCCATACAGTAGATGACTTAAATATTTGGGTGAAGCCAGAAGAACGAGTTAATTTTAGGAAAGTATTGCAAGAAAAATATGTTGTTCGCAACCAGGAATGCGAATTTCGGGTGAAGTCGGGATCGGTGGTGGTGTGTTTGCTGTCAGCAGAGTTGATTGATTTGGACGGCGAACTTTGTATGCTGGGGGTGATGACGGATATTACCGATCGCAAACGTGCAGAAGAAGCCCTGCGGGAAAGCCAGCGGGCTTTGGCGACGCTGATGAGCAATTTGCCGGGGATGGCCTACCGTTTTCGCAATGATGCCGATCGCAGTATGGAGTTTGTCAGCGAAGGTTGCTATCAATTATCCGGCTATTCTCCTGAAGAATTTATCGGCACCAGGCAAATTTCTCTCTCGGAATTGACACACCCGGACGATCGCGAAATATTCTGCAATGCCGTAGAAGCTGCTTTGCAAGAAAATCGACCCTACCAGCTAAATTACCGCATAACTTCTAAAAACGGCGAATTAAAATGGGTTTGGGAGCAAGGTTTGGGAGTCTATTCTGACTCTGGAGAATTAATAGCTTTAGAAGGGTTAATTACTGATATTTCCGAGCAGAAACGCAGTGAAGAAGCTTTGCGGCATTCGCAAACAGAGTTAACTCAACAAAAACTTCAGCTAGAACATACTTTGCACGAATTGCAGCAAACTCAAGCAGTATTGATTCACACTGAAAAAATGTCTACACTCGGTCAAATGGTAGCAGGTGTGGCTCACGAAATTAACAATCCCGTTAACAGCGTCTGCGGCAATCTCGTCCACGTCGGCCACTACACCGAAGATTTGTTGAATTTGATCGATCTGTACCAGCAGCACTGCCCGCAGCCGCCCGCACCAATTCAAAATAAAATTGAGGAAATTGAGTTAGAGTTTCTGTTAGAAGATTTGCCAAAAGCGATGTCCTCAATGCAGATTGGGGCCGATCGCATTCGGGAAATCGTGCGCTCTCTGAGAACTTTCTCTCGCAAAGACGATTCTCAAATGAGCAAAGTTAACCTGCACGAAGGCATTGAAGGAACGCTGCTAATCCTGCAAAGCCGGTTGAGGGCGCGCGGCAACTATCCCGAAATTGCGGTAATTAAGGACTATGGAAATTTGCCTTTGGTTGAGTGCTATTCGGGTAAAATAAATCAAGTGTTTATGAATTTGATCGGAAATGCGATCGATGCGATCGAGGAATACAACGCAGGGCGTTCAGTAGAGGAAGCCAAAGCCAACCGCAGCAAAATTAAAATTAGGACAGAAGTCCAAAACTCCAACGCTGTAATTTGGATTTCCGACAACGGCCCAGGGATGCCAGAAGAAGTTTGCCAGCAGTTATTCGAGGCTTTTTTTACCACCAAACCCGCCGACAAAGGCACCGGTTTGGGCCTGTCAATTTCCTATAAAGTTGTCCAAGAACACGGCGGCACCCTGAGTTGCGTGTCTGCACCCGGTCAAGGAGCCGAATTTATCATAGAAATGCCGATCGAGCAACCATAAAAATCATGTCGAGATAACGAGTAACGGTTCGTAGACAAGACGGCGGTTGAAACCGCTTTTGACCTCAAATTCGTATGTGGCGAAGCGCCCGTCATACGAATTCGAGGTCAAACTACACAAACGATGTCCGCCTCCGCGGACTCAAGAAAATAAGGTAATTTCAAACGCCAAATCATTCTTCAACCCGCTTGGCATGGGTTTTGTCTGTGTAGACGCGGTTTCAACCGCCCGGTCTTCTAAAAAATCACCAACGGCCAACAGTCAACAGTCAACAGTCAACAGTCAACAGTCAACTGACACCTATCCCAATAAATTTGAGCCACCTTATCCCTCGGATTTTGCCGCCAACAATCCGCAAAAAGTTCCCCAGCTTCCCTAAAATTATTCATATCGTACAAAAACAAAGCCTCAGCAAACAATCGCAAATTAGCCAACTTCCCCGCTTTAACTTCCGGCAAATCCGCATCAAAAACTTCATAAACAGTAACCCATTCAGACTTCCCCTTAACCTGAACCCGATCGATAACCCGAATTGCATAATTAGCAGGATTTGTCAAGCGATCGAAAGTCTGTTGAGTAATTAACAGCGACACCCCATAATTCTTCGTCAAGCTTTCAATTCTAGAAGCCAAATTAACCGCATCACCAATAACAGTACCGTCCATCCGGCTGTTTCCGCCAACAGTACCCAATATCAAAGAACCAGTATTAATTCCCACCCCAATCTGAACCTGCACCTCGCCCGCAGCAGCGCGCTGTCGATTGTATTCAGCAAGACTGTGCAGCATCGCAATTCCCGCTTTCACAGCATCATCCGCACCCTCGCTAAACAAAGCCATAATTGCATCGCCAATATATTTATCAATAAACCCCTGATTTGCTACAATCAGCGGTTCCATATAACTCAAATATGAATTTATAAACTTGAAACTTTCTTCTGGTGTCATCTGTTCCGAAAGAGTCGTGAAGTCGCGAATGTCAGAAAACAGCACCGACATTTCCAACTCCACCGCATCTCCCAATTTAACATCAACAATACTGTCACATCCCAAAAAAGATAACAACTGATCGGGTACAAAACGACTTGTCGCCTCAACGATATCTAATTCTGCCTCCAGTGAAAGTTGCAAACTGCAATTGACCTCAAAGAGCTCCTCCATGAACTTTTTGCGCTCAGCCTCAGCTTCTTTGCGTTCTGTGATATCTAGAAGAGTGTTGATAGCATAGACAATTTTGTTCTGTTTATCGTAAATCGGGGAAGCATGAATTTCTAGGGGAATAACCTTATTGCCGTGCCGGACTTCTAAATCGTCAGCCACCGAAGTTTCGCCCCTCAATGCCCGCATGACGGGCAAGTTTTCCACAGGGCAAGGTTCAAGACTTCCTGCTGGATAAACTTGATAAACATCTGACAGTTTTTCGGCTGATAGCTCAGACACAACTTCTTTGTTCAATATCTCTTTTGCTTTTTTATTGATATAGTAAACTTGGCCATCAGCATTCAGCACTCCCACGCCGATAGGCATTGCTTCCAAAAACTGCATCAAGCGATTTTCGTTCTCGTGGAGTGTCGCAATCAGTAGGGATTGCTCGCGGTTTAAATCAGCCAATTCCTGATTCATTTGCTGAAGCTGCGCGTTTTGTGATGCCAGCAGTTGATTTTGCCGATAACTGTTTACTGCTTCTTTTACCGTCAAACTCAAGTCTTCTTGTTGCCAGGGTTTGGCTATATAACGATATAAATTTGCATTTTTGATAGCATTTCCCACCGCCTCAATATCCGCTTGCCCTGTCAGCATAATTTTGATAGTTTGGGGCGAAACTAGGTGGACTTGTTTTAATAGTTCATCTCCCTTCATCTCAGGCATGATGTGATCGGAAATAATTAACGGTACTTCATACCCATCTAACAATAATTCTTCAAGCAACTCTAATGCTTCCTCCCCACCCTCGGCAATTTCGACCAGATAAGCATTGCCGACAGCTTCTTGGAGCTCTACTTTGAGGCTCTTGAGTACAGTGTTGTCATCATCTACACAGATTATTACCTGTTGTTTCATAACTTCAACAAACCAGATTTTATGGTTTCCAGCAAATCGGCTTCCGACCAAGGTTTAGATAAGCAGCGATGGAGATTGGCCTGCTTTTTTGCTCTGTCAACTGCTACTTCGTCAGCTTGACCGGTCAGCATAATTGTAATAATATGGGGGTATTGTTTGTGAATGCGTATCAGTAACTCATCTCCCTTGATCCCAGGCATCAACCAATCAGAAATAATCACAACAACGCTGGTTTCTTCGTCATAGAGTTCGCCGATTACCTCTAACGCCTCTTCAGCATCTTCGGCTCCTTCGTAGGTGTAGGCATCCCCAAATGCTGCTGCTAGCTGCGTCCTGAGACTATCTAACACCATTCTCTCATCGTCAACGCACAAAATAACTGGTTTAGACATTTATGTTTTCTCCTTTTTTAGTTTTTATTAGTAGGAAAAGTAGTAAAGTGTATTGGTATGCCCGATCGCATTTTCAGATGCTAGTTGGCGATCGCACCGGCAACCGTTACCTTGGTTTTTTACCCAAATATTTGCTGGCAATCCTCTTGGGAGAGTTCAAAAACCCGGTTTCTGTGTTCGGGTGCGATCGCCAATTAAATCCCGCCAAACAACCGATTTCCAAGTCCTCTCGCCCTTCCGAGTCACCGAAACCAAGAAATCTAGATGCGTAGCAGCTTAGCCGAGCATAACGCATCGTACAGCAGTTTTACATCCATTTCCGGTAGAATCCGAGTTATTGTTCTCAAAACCCTTTAACTTTTGCCATCCTCCCAATGAGATAGATTGCCGATGGGATGGAACTAAATAAAACCCCACCTACTTACTGCGTTACATTGTTTGCCAGATATTTCACCTCCTTATATAGCGGTTCTCAAGCGTCGTGAGGTATACCCGGTTTGGCCTATGCCCTATGCCCTATGCCCTATGCCCTATGCCCGGTTTGGCCTATGCCCTATGCCCGGTTTGGCCTATGCCCTATGCCCCTCATCTTTCCCTTGAAAAGCTATACACCAATTATTGGCAGAAAAACATTAAATGTAGTTTGACCAGGAATCGATTCCACCTCAATCTTTCCCTGATGTTTGTCAACAATCTTCTTGACAATATCCAGCCCCAAACCGCTGCCTTCTCCCGGAGGCTTAGTAGTAAAAAATGGGTCAAATATTTTTCCTTTTATCTCCTCTGGTATGCCCTTACCGCTGTCACTAACACTAATCTTAGCCTGCTCGTCTTGTTTCGTCACATCAATAGTTAGCGTCCCCCGATAATCCATTGCTTGCAAAGCATTGTGAACCAGATTTGTCCACACTTGATTCAGTTCGTCGGGATAGCACAGTATAGGCGGAATTTCGGCATAGTTTCTAACAACCTCAATGCCTTGTTTTAATTGATTTTGATAGAGAGTTAAGATAGTTTCTATCCCTTCTGCAATGCTGGCGGTTGTCTTGGTGCCCGACTGTTCGTAGCGGGCATAGGTTTTCAAAGCAAAAACAACTTTTGATGCTCTATCTGTGGCTGTGTTGATAGTGGCAATACCTCTTTTTAATTCTGACAATTTGTATGCGGTTTCTACAAGATGCAAACTGTCCGGTCTTTGCAGCAGCAGTAGAAAAGTTTCGATTCGATCGTAGACCCCCATCATGACTAATCTATCGGCCACAGTATCCGCACTCTCAATCTCTAATGTTTCGAGTTGGCTTCTTAAAGCTCTCTTTAATTTGCGTTCTTCTTTGGTTGATAAGTTTGTAGATTGTTGGAGAGAATACTGAAGTAATTCTAAGAATTTCTGTCCGGCTTCTGGGGAGAGAGATTGAAAAAGTGCGGGCAATTGTTCGAGAGTTCGATCCAAAAACTTAGAAACATTGCTTGCACTGGAACGAATTGCACCTAGGGGTGTATTAACTTCGTGGGCAACTCCGGCTACAAGTTGTCCTAAAGCTGCCATTTTTTCTGATTGAATCAATCCTTCTTGGGTAGCTTCGAGTTGTTGGAGAGTATCGCTGAGTTCCTGATTTTTTTGGTGCAGAGCTAATTCTGCCTGTTTGCGATCGCCAATTTCTCGCCACACCGCGTGCAGAATTTCTTTTCCATCTAAAGGAATTACTGTCAGCAATACTTCTACCCAAAAATCTTCTCCATCAGTGCGGCGGTGCATCCATTCAAAGCGGTGATTTCCTCGATCGAAAGCCAGGGCTGTCATTGCTTCAGCTTTTTCAAAAGAGTTTCTACCGTCAGGTTGAAACTCGGGGGAAATTTGAGCCGGATGCAGAGAAAGAACCTGTTGTTTGTCCGTGCAACGCATCATTTTAACTGTGGCGGGGTTGCAGTCAATAAAAGTGTTGCCATCTAACAGAAAAATAGCATCGGCAGATTGCTCGTAAAGTTGTCGAAAGCGAGCTTCTGACTGCTGGAGTTCTTGGGTGCGTTCTGCTACTTTTGTTTCTAAGTTGGCATAGAGTTGGGCATTTTCTATGGAAATTGCCGCTTGCGAGGACAAGATTTTTAAGAGGGCTAATCTGTCGGGAGTAAAGGCACCCGTTGTCAGGTTGTTTTCTAGGTAAAGAATAGAAACAAGCTTGTTGTTCTCGATCAGAGGAACGCAAAGAATAGATTTAGTTTGATGTGCCTTGATATAAGTGTCGTTAGTAAAGTTACCTTCACGAGCAGCATCATGGAGAACAACATATTTGTGAGTGCGATCGACATAATTAATAACGGCTTTTGAGACTAATTCACTGCTTTCAAGTGGGATTGACTGCAATAAATTGATGCTGTCGCAATCAACTGCACCGGATGCTTCAATTAGCAGTTTTCCCTGAGATTTCAACAACAAGTAGCCTACCTCTGCGCCAGCATTCTCAATCAGAATTTTCATCAATTTTCGGAGCAATTGCTCGATCACTATTTCACCAGCAATGGCTTGGGAAGCTTTGATAACTGTAGCTAAATCTAAAGCTGTACCTGAACCTGTGGTAGTGTGAGTATCGATCGCGATCTTGCCTGTGTTCTTAGTGATACTGGCAGAAGATTGAGCCCGTAATTGTGGATATCTTGCTTCTAAATTCTCAACTTTTGCCCTAGCTTGCCAGCGAGTATAGCCGTAGTGTGCTCCTTTGAGATAAGTTTGGGCAATCTCCTCCATACCGCTTGCCAGATAAAATTCCGCTGCTAACTCACAGGCTAAGGCTTCATCTTGAATATATCCGGTGTCTCTTGCTCCTTTAATCGATCGATCGTAAAGTTTGGCGGCTTGCCAATTTTGTCCCAAGACTCTTGCTTTTTCAGCTTCTACTAAATCGTATTTGTGTTGAAAATTGGCTGGGGCAAGTTCTGCCCATTGCTTCATTTGCTCTTGATTTAATTCCACTTGGTGCAAATTTTCTGGATATTCGATAGAATGCTGAGCCAGAATAGCAAGAGAATAGTAGAAGTTGTGAATAGCCACATACATAAATCCCATGACAGAATCTATGTACTCTGCAGCGGCGATCGCATTCTTCGCGGCCTCGGCATAGTCTTTGAATAAATAAGAAAGATTTAGTTTAGCAAGGTAAACAATAAAAACCAGCGTGCGGTTATTCGCTGCTAATAAACGGGGAAGGATTTCGTCCTCATTAAAACTTTCCCCCTGCAAGCAAGATGGCTTCGCAGCTTTCCCCAACAGATTCAAGGTAACTTGCCGCCATATATTAGTTTGATAGATAGAGTATTCCTGTTTAAGCTTCACTAGCTGTTCGCAAGATAGCTGCATTTTTAACTCTACAGCTTCGAGTTGTTCTCCTGTCAAAAATAGGGTGACACAATAATCCTTAATACAATAACAGGCGTACTCATTATCTCCTGTATCCAGTCCACTTTGAATTCCTTCTTGAAGCAAATAAAGGCTGTTTCTTGCTGGATCTTTCCAGTGTTTTACTAAAGCGCAAAATAAGTTATAAATTTTGGCTTTTAGATTTGTAGCATGATATATATTTACTAACTTCAGTGCCAATTGTCCGGCGTGATATCCAGTTTCTATGTTGCCTTGTGCCGAACAGATAGCTGCATACCAAACATAAGCATAAGCAGCCAAGGCTGAATAACCTTTTTGAATGGTCAGGTTAACCATTGTCAAGATAATTGACAATAAAATTTCGGGTTTGGCAAAATAAGCTGACGGACAAATAGACATCAAAATCCGCATGGCTGCTAGTTGAGCAGCTTCCGTCATTTCCGGGAATTTTTCTAAGTCTGTCAGTGCTGGCAACTCTACAAAGCTATCTTCGCCTGTTGAGAGAGAAATTTCCAGTAATTTTAATGCTTCTAAACCCGTTTCTATGGCTTTGAGAGGTCGATTGTGAGCTGTATAAATTTGGACTTTTAACTCGTAAGCTTTTACCTTTGCTAGCCGATCTTTTGCGTGTTTTAGAATGACTTCAGCTAATTGTTCTCCTTGCTCAAACTGAGTGTTTAAATATTTAGCTTCTATAGTTTCTTGATAGAGATTTAGGGTCAGATCGTACTCTGTTTGCCAACTATCTTCTGCTAAAAGTTCTAATCCTTTACGCAAATATTGAACCGCCACACTGTAAGCCGTCGCTGCTTTGGCTTTCTGCCCCGCTATCAAATTTAGCTTGGCAATTTCGTTTCGCTCTTGTTGATGGGTTAGTAGAGGCTGTACTGCCGTACTTGCCCCTACCCCAAGATTGAGATGATCGACAATTTCAAATATTTTTTTCGCTCGTGTTTCGGGCGAACTGTTCTTTAGCAACAGGCGACCAATTTGTAAATGGATGGCTTGTTTCTCTGACTCCTCAATCAAAGAATAAGCTGCTTGTTGGATGCGATCGTGTCCAAACTTATAGTCTTGAATTAAAAGTTGAGTATCTAATTCTGAGATTGTAAAAATTAACTCAGACTGAATTGCCTCTTTCAGAGCGGAGAAAATGGCAGATGGCGATCGCTCGCAGATAGTTGATAGAGTATTTAAGTCAAAATCTGCACCTATACAAGCTGCCAAACGCAATACCTGCTGAGCGGTTGACGGCAATTTATTGAGTTTGCCAATCATTAATTCTACCACATTGTCAGTAATTGCCCTTGCCTGAATCTGAACAATATCCCACTGCCAAGTGCGAGAGCTAAAATCGAATTTTAGCAGGTTTTCAGTATATAGGGTTTTCAATAATTCCGTGACAAAGAACGGATTACCGCTAGTTTTTTTGAGGATTAATTCTGCTAAAGCTAGGACTGAATCACGAGCGCATTGCAACGTATCTGCAATCAATTCATCGATCTCTTTTTGGGCTAAAGGTACAAGGCTAATCTGGTTGACAGATGCTCCCTCAGAGCGGATTGCTTCCAGATTTACCATCAAGGGATGGGTGGAATTGACTTCGTTGTCTCGATAAGCTCCAATCAAAAATAGATATTGGGTATCCGCATCCGCCATCATCAGTTGAATTAATTTAAGGGTGGCAGCATCTGCCCACTGTAAATCGTCCAAAAAAAGAACTAAAGGATGCTCTTTTGAGCAAAATATCCGAATAAAATTGCTGAAGATAAGATTAAAGCGATTTTGCGATTCAGTTGCACCTAATTCCGGCAAAGCCGGCTGTTTGCCCACAATCAATTCTACTTCTGGAATTAGGTCAATAATGATTTTACCGTTAGCACCAAAAGCATCTAATAATTTTTCTCGCCATTGATTGAGCTGTTCTTCGCTTTCAGTTAACAGTTGCCGCACTAATCCAGAGAAAGCACTGACAATAGCAGAGTAGGGAATATTGCGCTGAAACTGGTCAAATTTTCCAGTGATAAAATAGCCTCTTGCCTTGGTTATCGGTTTATATATTTCGGCGACAAGTGCTGATTTGCCGATGCCAGAATAACCAGCAACCAGCATGAGTTCTTTGCGGAATTGGTGGCTGTTTTGGCTCTCGCTAATCCGATCGAATGCTGCTAGTAAAGCTGCAACTTCTGCTTCGCGTCCGTAAAGTTTCTGGGGAATTTGGAACTTGTCGCAAATATCTTGGCTGCCGAGGCGGAATGGTTCAATTTTGCCCTTTGTCTGTAACTGGTTAAGACATTCTTCTAAATCTGCTTTGATTCCGCTTCCACTTTGATAGCGTTCTTCTGCTGTTTTTGCCATCAGTTTCATCGCGATATCAGAAATAATTTGGGGGATTTCTGGATTAACCCGATCGGGCGGTACGGGTTGTTTGGCAATGTGGCAGTGTACCAACTCCAAAGCATCGTCAGCGGTAAATGGAAGTTGTCCGGTGAGGAGTTCGTAGAATGTAACGCCCAAAGAGTAAAAGTCCGTGCGATAATCGAGAGAACGGTTCATCCTTCCAGTTTGTTCTGGAGAAATATAGGCTAACGTTCCTTCTAAAACATTGGGATTTTTTAGGCTATGATTTTCGCGGGTGAAGACGGTGGCAATGCCAAAGTCGATAATTTTGACTTGCCCGGTTTTTGGGTTTAGCAGGATATTGGCAGGGTTAATGTCTTTGTGGATGATGTTGGCAGTATGAATTTGAGCCAAAATCTCGGCTGTTTGGATCGCAATGGGGAGGAAGTGCTGCAAACAGGAAATATTTTGCGTTTCTACAGGGTTATCCTTCAACATTTTTAAAGAAGTGCCGCCAAAATCTTCCAAGATGATGACTAGGGTTTTCTGATACTCCTGTAGGCTATAAGCTTTGATGGTTCCTTCACAAAGGAGATTGCAAGTAATTTCGTATTCCTGCTTGTAGCGGGCAAGTTCAACAGGGGCGGGATAATCTCGATCGAGCATTTTGAAGATAACAGACTGGTTATCCTGTTCTCGGATACCTCGATAAACCTTTGAGTTTTGGCTTTCGTAAATTCGATCGAGTATGCGGTAGCCCTCAATTTTTAACATTTGGGATGATTTGCAAAATATTAATTTTCTTGTATTTGCGCTGGTATTCTATCTGCACCCTGTTTAACGGTCGCTTTTTTCTGACTGGTTCTGAACTGAAAGGATTTTACAACAAAGAACTTGAATATTTTTCGATCTCGTCGCTTCCCTTGCAGGAGGTTGTCAGCCCAAAAAATATCCAAGTTACAGTTATAATTTTTTTCATTTTACAATACTTCCAAAAGAACCCGGAAATATCCTCAAATAAATCTGACAGCCTTCCGAGCTGACTTGTTTTTCAACCTTTCGGTTTGCGGTCGAAAGGGTTCCAATCGTCGTATTTGGGATAATCGGAATATTGAAATCCGTTGAGAAAAGTGCCGTCTGTATTAGCGATCGCGTGTATGACTGCATCCAATGCTGTTCTCAATGCCGGTTCCGTCCAACCTCCTTCCACCGAAAAAGCTTCGCCAGCAAAGTATAAACCTGAGTTGGCACTGTATTTCTGATTGTATCTCAGCAACGCATAATCATCATTCCACGTCATTTCTCGGTACAGCTTGGCACAACCTCGGTAGTTGGGCATTTTTGCCCAATGTATCACAGCGGGCCTGCTGGTATCAACATAAGGCGATACGGGGGTTTTGATGTTTTCGCACTCGATCAATATTTTATCTAGTTCATCGAGACATTGTTTTGCCAATTGTTCGCTGCGATCGCTTTCTGCAATAAACTTGTTGGCATCGTCTTCCCAAGTGTAACTAACTAGCAAAACCCCCGGATCGTCTTTGACTGCATAACCGTAAACGCCCTGCAAATATGTATCTGTGCTGATGAGCTGCGGGATCGGGCAACCGGTGATTTCCCAATACCTCTGATTTAAGGGGTAAAACACCTTGCAGCTCGATATCCAATGAGATTCCTTGATGCTGTATGTGACATCAAATGGCAATTGAGTTTTAGGGTCAAAACCTTCAAAAGCCATACCCATTTCTGAAGCCCAAGTCGTAGGTGTCAGAATAACTAAATCGTAATTTCTCGGTGATTCCAAGTTGGCAGAAGTGATCTCTACGTTTCTGCGATCGAGGTATTTGATTCTATTTACCGGATTCTTCAGATACAGATTGACATCATACTTGCCTTTTGTTTTTGACGCTTCATAAAGCGACACATTTTCGACAAATTCACTGGTCACAGGTTGATAAAACAGGCATTCTGCAAATGTTTGTACGCCCACATAACCGGGAGAAGGGAATTCGCGATCCAGACTGTCTGTGATTCGCTGCTGATACCTCGGCCCTGGTGCAAAATTTCCCTGTCCGTCAAATGTTCCTTGAATTAGCTGATGATTCGTACCGAAACCGAACAGCAATGTTCTCATCGGATACAGACAAGAAATGTCGTAGAAAGCTCCCCAGCCGCCATCTCCAGCACCGATGGTATAAAAAAGTTTGGACTCTGCTTCGTTCATGCCCAAACCGCCAAAGTATCCCGGCTTAGAAGGGTCGTATCTATCTATTGCTGGCATATAAACCAGCTCTCTAAAATTTTTGTCCCAATAATATTGAACGACCTTGTGCCAAAACTCTTTCCATCCATCTTGTCCGTAAAACTCTTTGCAAACACTCGTTACCATGTCTGCGAAATGCACCCATTTATCGTAGACAGCTTTGAATAATGGATTGGGAGGGCCACCATTTTTCTGCCAGATATCGAGTCGCGGCTTAGGATAGGGATTTTGAGTATCGGGGCCGCAGCCGTTGTTCAAATATATTCCGGTATCGGCTATTGATGAACCGGGGTCTGGGAAAGGCTGCGTCGTAATTTGAAACAATTCTCGGTAATAATCTAATACACTGTTGCCGCTCCCAGGAGCGGGGAAAAAAGGCATCCTCATTGCACCCATTTCCAATACAGTATGTTGCCCCTCAACTGCTATAGAGTATGTTCTGCCGCCGATTCTATGGCTGGCTTCATAAATGTCAATATTGGTGTACCCGCACCTGAATAGCTCTCTGGCTGCAGTGAGTCCTGCTATCCCCGCACCAATAATTGCGACTTTAATCTGAGGGTTGTTGTTGCAACCAATAGATTGATTTTTGTTGATTTCCAGTAGGTGGTAATAGTTGAAGTTAAAATCTGCGGTATTGGGCCATCTAAATCTCCAAGGAGTTGAGGGAACAGATGCTGGTTCTCTGTATTCACCGCTACTGCCAAACAAAGCTTTATTAACCATGTTTTTATTTCCCTTTGATTTTGACAAATATTATAATCTGGAGAAACTCGAAGGTGAATAATTACAGAATAATTTAATATTATTAGTTTGACTGCTTTTCCTACTTTTGTAATAATAGCTATTAGTTATAAGATCGAGCTTTAGTAAATGCTGATTATTTCTTATGAGTAACTATTTTCGGCAAGGGCTAAATGACACCCGATGCAAGACAGACGCACCGCAACGTTCCAATCCCAACTTGTGTTTAGCAGTACCATATCCTTTGTTGTTTGTCAAGTCATATTCGGGATACTTAACAGCCAAGCGCACGATTAATTCATCGCGCCAAACTTTGGCGACAATACTAGCAGCGGCTATCTGAATCGATCGCGCATCACCCTTTACCATCGTCTCTTGCTCGATCGACAAATTGGGTATTCTTTGATTGCCGTCAACCAAACACAAATCGGGAGTAACATTCAGCTTCAAAATCGCCCGCTTCATCGCCAACAAAGAAGCCTGCAAAATATTGAGGCGATCGATCTCCCGCACCGAAGCCACACCGATTTGACAGTCAACAGCCACAGCCCGGATTTTTACGGCTAACCGACTCCGGGCGGAGGCACTCAACTGCTTGCTGTCGCGCACCCCGCAACTTGCTAATTCATCGATAACTTCGTCGGGCAGAATGCAGGCGGCCGCCACCACGGGCCCGAACAAAGCTCCCCTTCCTACTTCGTCCACACCTGCAATTATCTGAGTCGGAGAGGGAGATGGGGAGGGGGAGAGATGGAAAGACGGGAAGAGAGTAAAAATTTCTACTTCTTTGTTCTTGGTTCTGGCTTTTTGCTTCTTCCCTCTTTCCTCGGACTGGATATCAGTCATCTAAAACAGCAGACGAGCGGCGGCGGCGGCGGCGGTTGATGGCTGGCTCCTCGGCTTGGCTTGACTCGTTGGACTCGTTGGATTCGTTGGATTCGTTGGAGGCCAAAGGCTCATCGGATTCGATCGGCTCATCATCGGATTGAGGCAATTCGATCGGCTCATCGGGTGCTAGCCATTCATTCGATTCGTCCATCCCATCGCTGATTTCATCTTCCCGGCGGGCAAAATCATCAGTGTCGCCGATCGAACTTTCGCCGTACATTGGAGCCTCACCGTCATCCTCACCATCCTCCTCATCCTCAGAAAATACAGGATCGACTGCCGACAGTTCTCGATAATAATCCTGTTCCTCAACATTCTCTGCTGGCACGGGCGGTTCAAATTCAAATTCGAGCTGCTCGAAAGGCGACTTGTTGGGAGGATCTCCTGGGAGTGTCACCGAAACGATCGCATTCTTAGGATTTTTCACGGTGCGATCCGTCAGCACCAAAGGAGAAACCCCCATCAGGGCATAAACATCCTGCTCTTCCGCTGTCATTTCCACCGAAATCACCTCCGGAGGCTCCACCATCGGCTTCATCAACTCAGACTTAGTTGGACGCACGCGATCCAAATCCTCGCGCCTGCCAACAGCAGCCGTATTCACCAGCCCGAAGCCCTCCGCAGCGGCCCGGATGCCGGCGGGAGCCTGATAGTCAGAGCGCGTATCCGCGACGGGGGCACTGGAAGTATTCGGCAGCCGCAACTTGCTGCGTACCGGTTCCTCTTCCGGTACAGCAAAAGGCTCTTCGTCAATTCGGCGGCGGCGGCGGCGTCTGGTGCTGTTCCCCAAATCCTGATAGCTGGGATGGTTGAGCAAGTCCAAAGACGAGGCGTTGCTGCCGGTCTCAAAATCCAAACTTTCGCTAGACGGTTCCCAAGCAGCCCGAGCGGGTTCGAGGGAACGTTCTTCTAGGACTGGTGCAGGAGTTGCAGCCGCCGTAGGTGTTAAGCTGCGGCGTTCCAATCCTTCTGGCAAGTTCAACAAAATGCGGTTGGAGGAAGCAGCAGTGCGATCGGCAGATTCCCGCACCGCCCCGGCGAAGTCTTCTTCCCCGGGGAGCTGCACCAGATGACCCAACCCGCTGCAAGTCGGGCAAGTGTGGCCGAACAACTCGTAAATATTTTGACCTTGGCGCTTGCGCGTCAGTTCTACCAGTCCCAATTCCGACAGTTGAGCGATTTGCGGTCGAGATTTGTCAGCCTTGAGAGCTTTGTTGAAATGTTCGAGCACCTGCAATTGATCGCGGCGGGATTCCATGTCGATAAAGTCAACAATAATCACCCCGGCAATATTCCGCAAACGCAGTTGTCTCGCGATTTCGGTTGCTGCTTCGCAATTTGTCCAGAGTACAGTTTCGCGAGCTGTGGCCGATCGAGTAAACGAGCCAGAGTTGACATCGATCACCGTCAGCGCCTCAGTCGGCTCGATAATTACATAACCGCCCGAAGGCAAATCTACCCTCGGTCTGAGGGCTTCTCGAATGGCAGCGTTGACGCGGAAAAATTCTAAAATCGAGGCGCGCTCTCGGTGGTGGTCGATCAAAACTCCCGCAGGAAGTTTACCGCCGTTCCAGTTCATCAACTGCTGCTTGACTCGTTTAATCCCATTTTGCGAGTCCACCACAATCCGATTCACGTCACCGCTGAACATATCCCGGAGTACCCGCTGGATAAAATCGTCGTCGCGGTTGAGCAGTGCCGGGGCGCGGGAAGTACCGCCTTCTAGTTGAACGGATTCCCACTGTTTTTGGAGGACTTCCAAATCTTCCATGATGGCTTCTTCGGTCATGCCTTCGGCTTCGGTGCGTACCAGCAGCCCCATCCCGGCAGGCTTCACCAAAATAGCCAGGGCTCTGAGGCGGTTGCGCTCGGCTTCCGACTTGATCCGGCGGGAGAGGTTGACTCCCCTGCCGTAGGGCATCAGTACCAAGTAGCGGCCCGGCAGAGTGATATTGCCTGTCAGCCGGGGGCCTTTGCTGCCCGTCGGTTCTTTCATCACCTGTACCACCACTTTTTGCTGCGGGGTGAGGAGTTCTGTAATTGCTCCTGCCGATCGTTTGAGCCGCAGCGGGCCGAGGTCTGTGACGTGCATGAACCCGTTGCGTTCTGGGTCGCCAATATTGACGAAAGCTGCATCTATCCCGGAGAGTACATTTTCGACAATTCCCAAGTAAATGTCGCTGACTTGGTGGCTGCCTGTGGCTACCACGAGTTCTTGAATTTGATCTTCTGAAAAAACGGCAGCAATCCGATGCTGCTCTGCTATAACTATCTGCTTTGTCATTCAATTTCCTCAAAAAAATGGCAGCAAATTAGAGACACTTACGCACGCTCATAGTGCCTCTTACTTTGACTGTAATTATTAGTAGTAGCAGGAAGAGTTATTAGCTGTGAGTTGGTTCAGGGTGGAATGACTGTTAACTGTTGACTGTTGACTGTTAACTGTTGATTGTTGACTGTTGACTGTTACAGATAAAGTGTTTAAATCCACCCGATCGCGAGTTATGAGTTATGCTTCGCAGACTGAGCTGGAAGATAGAAATAAGGACGCTTTTACCGAGTTATAAATATTGAATTTTGATTTGTGAATTGCAAACTCTCTCACTCAAAATTCAACCCTTGCAACTCTTCTTTGAACGAGCGCGAATAAATTCAGTGATACCGTACCAATTTCTTAACACACAACTTAACACTACGAACTGATAACTCCGCTTGCGTGGCGGTTGATGGCTGGTTTTGAGCAAAAGTAAGTAGGAGTGAAAGCGCGTAGACTTTTGTTGAATTCTTGCGGGAGAGCACTCAACTTACCCCAGCTTGACATTCGACTGCGACTTTCGCCTCTGCCAACCCTAAAACCTGGTGATTTGATTTGAGATTTGAGATTTGAGATTTACTGCACAGATGAATCTGGGAGTTTGAACTCTTAATCTACAATCTCAAATTTTGGGTTGTCCACGACGATTGTCGGGGGCTTGTCTCTGTTTTCGATCGATGTCAAAAATATCTATTGTTGAATACCAGCAGAGCCGCTTGAACCGCGAGATTTTTGAGTAAGCCGAGGACGATCGACAACCAGTCGATCGGTCGAAATTAATCGCTAAATTTGGTTCAGGCCCGGCTCCTGCGGGTTTGGCGCTAGATTTAGCCCGTGAATGAACAAAAAGGCTTGAAGTCTCGAACAGAAGCAGTTTGCACCCAGCCCGCGTTGCTGGTTGACTCTTAGCGACGAGCGACTAAAGCGCTCAAGCCGCTGCTGCTTCTATAACAAGCAATTATAGCGTAAGCGACACATCCCGATCGAGAGCCGAAGGTGAAATATATTTCACCACGACTTCTCTATCTTAACCATAACCCAGGATTAGCTGACTGCGCTGAACTTGCAGAAGCTGAATTTCCTGCTGGCTGACTTGTTCGAGCATGAACGCGAGATGTTCGGGTTTGAGCAAGTTGCCATCGCTGCGGCAACTGCCGGTATAGCGCAAAACGGCTCTACCTTCGGATGTACCGCCACAGGCAGAGGCGCTGCTGGCCGGTAGCTGCTCTACAAGTTCGAGTTTGTGGAGCCGATCGCGCAAATTGACATTTTTAGTTTTTCCCGACTTAGTAGTGTGCACCCGCCAAAAAGCCTCTGTTTGGACTATCGCCCCTACCCAAGCTTCCCAGTTAGCCCTAGAATCGCCGGAGACAGCAGTTGAATTTTCACCTTCAAAGTCGCCATTTTCTGCCAGCGGGCCTGTTGCTGCGACAGTAACGATATACTCAGCCGCTTCTAACAACTGGTTAGCAGAAGGAGCTTTGAGGTCGATCTGTTCCACCCGGTAAATCGGGATATTTGCTGGCAGAGTCGCTGCCATTTTTTCCCGAAACACCTCAATATCGATCGGCTCCGTCAGCTCAAAATCAGCAATTTCCCCTGTGCTGGTGACACCCAGAGGCAGAGCATTTGCTACAGAAATCCGAGGATTCGGGTGAAAGCCGCCGGTAAACGAAATCGGCAAATTGGCGCGGCGGACAACTCGATCGAACAATCGCAGCAAATCCAAATGACCCACCAAAGCCATATCGCCCACCTTCCCGAACCAAACCCGAACGCGCTGTTGCCGCTCAGTATTCGGCACAAACTCACCCGCAAACTCCGGAATTGGCAGCGCCTCCACAACCACATTGTGTCCGAAATCCGTGCCGCAAACCCCGCAGCGCGAACACCCTTCAAAGGAACAGTCAGGAACCGTCGCCGCTTCCAAAGCATGAAGCAAGTCATTTTTCAGCCAGTTTTTGTCGATCCCCGTGTCTAAGTGATCCCAAGGCAAAGGTCGATCGAGGGAGAGGGGGAGAG
>NZ_JADEXD010000060.1 GCF_015207285.1 Tychonema sp. LEGE 07203
CCCGCACCCAACGCGCCCCCGCCTCCGCCAATTCAACAGTCAGTCGCAATTATCCTGCCAATTGCCAATCCGATTAAAGCCAAAGAATTGTTAGCAAAACCCAGATCCCTCAACCAAGGAAAAATGGTTGAGCGCAATTATAAAGGGGTGCAAGTTACAGAAACTCAAGGTACGCCCGATCGCACTTTTTCAGTTGCGGTACTCGGTACAAACTATCTAGCAGTCACCACAGATCCCACGGCTACAGACAGAATAATTGATACGTACAAAGGCGAACCGTCCCTCGCAAAAACTCCCGGCTATGCAGACAACATCCAACAAATAAAAGATGCAGCAGCCTTCGGTCAACTCTACGTCAATATGCCCGTTGCATCAGCCTTCATAGCCGCCAACTCATCCCGCGAAATTTCGCCAGAAAATCTGGAAAAACTCCAACAAAATCAGGGATTTGCTACCACAGCGACACTGGATGCAGAAGGCATTGGATTTAAATCAATTTCTTGGCTAAAACCAGACTCCACGAGAAAGATAGCAGTAGAAAATAACGCTATAAAAATGGTCGATCGCCTGCCAAGCAATACAATCATGACGGTATCCGGCGGCAACTTGCAGCGTTTGTGGCAAGACTATGTATCGGGAGCCGATGCTAACCCGCTGTCCCCAATTAATCCCCAAGTTTTGCGGACGGGTTTAAAATCCACTACGGGGCTGGATTTAGATAAAGACTTGATGAACTGGATGGCGGGAGAATTTTCTCTATCATTAATACCCGCACCGGCGCCAAATCCCAAGGACAAATATGCTGCTGGATTTGTATTTATGGTGGAAACAAACAACCGCGGCGCAGCCAACAAAACCCTCAAACAGCTTGATGAAACGATGAGCGCGAAAGGGTTTAGAGTTGAGGAAATTAAAGTTGGCGGCCAAGCTGCGACTAAATGGACATCGCCGTTTGGAGGAATTGCGGTAACTCGCGGCTGGATCGATGATGTAGCGTTTATCACAGTAGGAGCTCCGGTGGTTGACGCGATCGTTCCTGCGCCGAAAAGTCCGCTTTTAAGCAGCGAAATTTTCCAAAAAACTGTACGATCGCAACTTAAACCCCACAACGGCAATTTCTTCATCGACACCGAGGCTGCGTTTAACCCGAAAAACCTAGCTTTACCGGAGTTTCCTCCAGACCAAAAAATGTGGATAGATGCCACGCGGTCGATCGGCGTTACAGCGGCCGTAACTGGCGATCGTACCACCCGCTACGACACTTTTGTCAGACTCAAAAAATCCGACCAATCCACTCCTTCACCGAGTCCTTCGCCGAACCCTACTGCACCGAGCCCTTCGCCCACCGTCCAAACTTCTCCCAATTAGCTATTAGCTCTTAAATCATTCCACAAATCCGCCATTACAACCCCTCAAACAGCCGCAGGGCGATCGATTCAATTGGCAGTTGTTTGTTGGCAGTTGTTTGTTGGCAGTTGTCTGTTGGCAGTTGTTTGTTGGTTGTTATTTATTGGTTCTAATTCCGAATTAAGCTGTTGCGAGATTTAAATTGTATGTCAACAAAAATCAAACCGTGAGTGGGTTGTCCCGCCCTGAATATACAACAACAATAGACATCTCCCGAAAAGGCAGTCTTGAACAGGCAGGATGCCTGTTCCACAATAATTATTGCAGAAGTCTAAATATACAATAGACATCTCCCGAAAAGGCAGTCTCGAACAGGCAGGATGCTTGGTTCCACAATAATTATTCGAGAAGTCTAATTTAAATTTGCGAGAGCTTACCAATTCCAACTGCTTTCCTAACAACTAACAACTGCCAACTGCCAATTGCCAACTGCCAATTGCCAACTGCCAATTGCCAACAATAGTTAAAAAACCCGGTTGATGAACGTCGGAGTGCGTCTGCTACTGCCGATTTTTTTAAGTATGTCATGCGGAAGATACAGATTCTAGGCGTTGTTCGTTATATTTAGATTGTGGAAAAGATACGTTATTCTTGCGATTTATATATAGCATGGGGAGCTCTCATATGAGGTGCCGCTGGGCCTAGACCAAATCGGTCATAGGCCCGCGCCGGGCATACCTCACAACGATCTCGAACCGCTATCTTTTTCGATCGAAAAAACTATTAAAAAAACTATGAAAACCGCTAACAATATTCAACTACAGGCAAAATTCCTATCTAAAAAAAGAATAAGCCAACTCACCCTCGGCCTGCAAATAGTCTTAATAAATCTTTACTTTTTGCAAGCAAAAGCCGAAGGTCAAATTATTGTGCCAGCGATCGACGGAACGGGCACTACAGTAACTCCCGGAATCAAAATCGGAACTCCTTTGCCGCAAACTCGGTTTGACATTGAAGGCGGACAATTATCGAGCGATCGACAAAATCTCTTCCACAGTTTTACACAATTCGGCTTGTCGGAAAATCAAATTGCTAACTTTATATCAAACCCAGACATTCGCAACATTTTAGCGCGGATCGGCGGCGGCAGCCCCTCGATTATTAACGGCTTAATTCAAGTAACGGGCGGCAATTCAAACTTGTTTTTGATGAATCCATCCGGCATCATATTTGGCAACAATGCTAGCTTAAACGTGCCGGCTTCTTTCACAGCAACCAGCGCCAGCGCTATTGGATTTGGTTCTAACTCGTTTAATGCCGAGGGTACTAACAACTACACATCTTTGACGGGCGCGCCCAACTCCTTTACTTTTGGAGCTGCAGCCGGAGCAATTATCAGCACGGCGGACTTAGCAGTCAAGTCAGGACAGAACTTAACCTTGCTCGGCGGTACAGTTGTCAGCACCGGCAGCCTTTGGGCCCCAGACGGTCAAATTACCGTCGCATCAGTCTCAGGGGAAAATTTAGTGCGAATCAGCCAGAAAAATAGCGTGCTGAGTTTGGAAATTGAGGTGCCATCGGGGACGGGCGGCGCGGTAGCTTCGACATTGCCGATCGCCTCCTTGCCCGAACTGCTGACAGGGATCGGTCAAACGAACGCTACAGGGCTTAGCGTCAACGCCAGCGGTGAAGTTGTACTCACCGCGTCTAACCTAGCAGTAGCTGCGGGGGACGTTGCAGTAAAAGATGCAAGCGCTAGGGCGATCGACATTCAAGCAGCCAACAGCATTGCAGCCAGCGGAAACCTGACAAGTTCCCAAGGCGGCCGAATCGCCCTAGAAGCTAGCGGGGACATTCGCACTCTGGATCTCGACTCCCACTCCGACACCACCGCAGGCGGCAACATCACCGTCACCAGCCGTACAGGAAAAGTAGAAACAGGCAATATCAACGCAAGCTCGATCGACAAAAACAGCAACGCCGGAGACGTTAGTATTGCAGCAGCCTCAAGCAGCATTCAAACAGGGTTCATAGACGCCAACTCCGAAGAAAAACAAGGAGGCGAAGTCACCCTCAAAGCCAGCAACGATATCGAAGTAACCCGTATCAACACCCAAGGGCGAACAGCCGGAGGAAATATTGACATTACAGCCGGCCGTTATTTTCGAGCTACAGGCACTTTCACAAACGACAGCAACTGCTTCTCGCAAGCTTGCAGCATTGCCGCCGCCGCTACTCGTAGCGCCAATGGCGGAGATATCACCATTCGCCACGGCGGCGAAGCCTCGAACACTCTTTTTGGCGTCGGGCCAGACTATAACAGCTTGAACGGTACTGCTGGCAGCATTGCCACTGGGGGTGCGAACAAGGAAAACATTATTACATTCGGAGGTTATTTCAGCCCTGGCCCTCAGATAGTACAGCCGACGCAAATTAATATTACAGCTTCTTCAGTCTCCGGTACGCCCGTACCAGCACCAGCACCGACTCCGGCACCGACTCCAGCACCAACACCAGCACCAACACCAGCACCGACTCCAGCACCAACACCAGCACCAGCACCAGCACCGACTCCAGCACCTCGCCCAATTCCTCTACCAATTCCAGCACCGACTCCAGCACCAATTCCAGCACCGACTCCAGCACCGACTCCAGCACCGACTCCAGCACCGACTCCAGCACCAATTCCTCTACCGACTCCAGCACCGACTCCGGCACCGACTCCAGCACCAATTCCAGCACCAATTCCAGCACCGACTCCAGCACCAATTCCTCTACCGACTCCAGCACCGACTCCAGCACCAATTCCTCTACCGACTCCAGCACCAATTCCTCTACCGACTCCAGCACCAATTCCAGCACCGACTCCAGCACCGACTCCCGCCCCGGCATCAAATGTGCCGATCGCCCCGCCAGTTCAAAATCCCGCCCCGGCATCAAATCTGCCGATCGCCCCGCCAGTTCAAAATCCCGCCCCAGTCTCAAATTTGCCGATCGCCCCGCCAGTTCAAAATCCCGCACCAGTCTCAAATCTGCCGATCGCCCCGCCAGTTCAAAATCAAACGCTTGCACCAGTCTCAAATCTGCCGATCGCCCCGACAGTTCAAAATCAAACGCTTGCACCAGCAACAGCGCCACCTCCAGCAGTTTCGCTCAACCCGATACCTGTTGTGCCTGCTGCCGGGCCAATAAATCTCGCGCCAATACCAACACCCGATCTCGCTCCTGCACTCTCCGTCAGCGGGCCGCCGATTGCCAATCCTTTATTTTCCCCCAGCTTGCAACAGCAAAACCGGATATCCAATTCCTTGCAACAGCGCAATTCAACTCCCCTCTCCCCAAATATTGGCGCTTCAAACTTACAAACCAACCTCAATACCGTTATTTTTCCCGTAGAGGAGAGATTTACCGGCGATTTTGTCGATTACCTAAATTTGCCGTCAACAAATACGATCGCCACCCTAGAATATGCTCAAAATACCCTTAGCAGAGTCCAAAAAGCTACAGGCATCAAACCAGCCCTCGTCTATATGAGCTTTGTACCCAAGGGTTCTCGACTCGATCGACCATACAACAGTTCGCCCCTGTTGCGCGTAGAACAGCAAATTCAAGCCTCTGACGAACTCGAACTAATGGTAATTACCCCAGAAGGCGTGCCGGTGCGGAAGCGCATCTCAGGAACCTCTCGCGCCCAGGTAATGGAAGCTGTTCGGAAATTTCGTAACGAACTGACTAATCCGGTAAAGCGCAATACTAAAACCTATTTACCCTCTTCTCAGCAGCTCTACCAGTGGATGGTAGCGCCGCTCGAAGCAGAGTTGCAAGAAGCAGGCATTCAGAATTTATCTTTTATCTCGGATATGGGGTTGCGATCGGTCCCGATGGCCGCCCTCCACGACGGCAAAGGCTTTCTGATAGAGCGTTACAGTGTCGGCTCAATGCCGAGTTTGAGTTTGACAGATACCAGCCCCGCCAATTTCAAAAATACTCAAGTTTTGGCAATGGGCGCGTCGCAATTTCCAGAGATGAATCCTTTACCTGCAGTGGAAATAGAAGTATCCACAATCACCCCCCAGGAGTGGCCCGGTAAGTCTTTCTTGAACCAAGCTTTCACTCTGGCTAATTTGAAATCGCAGCGGCAGCAGCACCCTTTTGGGATGATTCATTTGGCTACTCATGCCGAATTTCGATCGGGAGATCCCAGCCAATCCTTTATTCAGTTGTGGGATACTAAATTGCGTTTGGATCAGTTGCGAGAGATGGGATGGTACCGCCCCCAGGTTGAAATGTTGGTTTTGAGCGCTTGCAGGACTGCTGTGGGCGATCGGGAGGCCGAGTTGGGCTTTGGCGGGTTAGCCGTGCAATCAGGGGTTAAATCGGCTCTGGCGACTCTCTGGTATGTCAGCGACGAAGGCAGTTTGGGATTGATGGCGGAGTTTTACGGGCAGTTGAAAACTGCTCCGATTAAAACAGAAGCGCTGCGGCAAGCGCAATTAGCCATGTTGCGCCAAAATGTGCGGATTGAAGGGGGGATGTTGCATACTTCTGTTGGTAATGTGCCGCTACCTCCAGAATTTGCATCTACCGCGACTCGGAATTTTTCTCATCCCTATTATTGGTCGGCTTTTAGAATGATTGGTAATCCTTGGTAATGAGATTTGTTTGAGTTAAGCGGCTGTAATAAGATTCGATCGCGCGTGCCCGCAGCAGTAAGGGCAGGGCGGGTTTATATAATCGATCGATAATTATCAAATATCTTGACGAACCCGCCCCTGCAGAACTCGATATCATATCAAATCCTCTCTTCATCGGAATGATTCAGATATATATTCTCGGACTCTGTGTACTCTGTGTTCTAGCGCCGGTTAAATCACCTGACGATGCAACGGTCAACGATATCATACCTGCATTTAGCAACGCCGTAATTGTCATAGATCGGGCCGTACTCGATAACTAGCATAACGGGATTGGGCGTTGCCAAATATGGCTGTGATTTCTCCATCTTTGCTCCCTTATTCGTGCGTTTCTCGATCGCACCCCGCCCCCTCAAGTGCAATCCCTAACATCGCCTCAATCTTCCTGCGGCAAATTTTCCAGCCAAACCTCTAAATCTGCGATCGACTGAAAATCTAACAATTCCTCTGCTAGAGTTTCAATTTGCTCGATCGACAAATCAGCAATTCTAGAGGTGATAGATTCCGGCAAAGTTCCAACTCGCCGATTTAACAAACGGCGATTTAACAGACGTAAAATCAAGGCTCTTCCTTCTTGTTCGCGGCCTTGTTCAATGCCTTCTTCGCGGCCTTCTTCGCGGCCTTGTTCAATGCCTTCTTCCTTAGCTTCCCGATAAAACCGAGTTTCCTCAAGCGTAATCCCTAACATCGCCTCTGCCTCCCTTCGGCTCAAATTGGTAAACTTATAAACCAGTATTGTCGTCAGCATCTCTATTATGGCGCGACTCGCGGCTTCCGACTCCTCCCGCTGCGATCGCGCCAGCAACAATCGCGCAGCTTCCGGCGTACTCGCTTCATCGATAGTCGTCAACGCCATCAGCGCCACTCCCAGCGGCAACTGTTCGATCGCACCCAACTCATCCAAATATACCCGATGTACCTGATTGCTGCTGGTGAGCGATCGATAGGGATGCGTTTCTGATTGTTCAGTCGATCGACTCGGATAAATTACCACCGCTTCCCAATCAGTAAATCGCTGGCGGTTGCGATAAAAATACAAAAACGACTCACCAAACAATCTCTCATAAAGCAATTCATCTCGCTGAAACTGCACCTCACAGAAATATACAACTCCAGGCTCAGCATCCGGCGGCAAAAACACCCCATCAATTTCAAACTTCGGTTCCTTCACCGCCACCGAATCAAATCGATATTGTTCCGCATTTGATGGTGACTCTTCCAATAGCTCAAACAACAGCGTCGGAGCTTCTTGAAATAACTTATAAAAAATTGAATCTCGACGCATTAACTCAACATCTCCTATCGCGTGCGATCGATTGACCCATCTCGGATTGGTTCGTAGTGCGTATGCAAGTCCGCTCCGGGATTGCGTATGCCAGTCCGCACTACGAACTATTTTTGTTATACTAATCGACTGCACATGATATCATCTAGCCTGTGCAACTTATCCAACCATCAGTCTATTTTAGATTTTAGATTTTCAATTTTAGAATTGACTTTTCTAGATAAATCACCGGAGCTTAAGCTTTTGTCTAAAATTTAGGGAGTATCCACGACTTAATTCGGGGGATTCCGTTTTTTTGGTGGTGGCAAAAACAGCAATTGGGTAATCTGCTAAATCAATTTTCTACGATTCGAGATAGCCCCAGATCAAAAAACATCCTATATTTTCAGTCCTAGACGCACTCCCGACAAAGAAACCCGGTTTTTTACTCGCTCTCTGGGTGACAACGAAGGATTTTCCTAAAAAAAACCCGGTTTCTGCCAGCCCCTGCGTCTAAGACTAAATTTGTTAGCGGGCGATCGAATTTTGCCCCTCAGCATTCGGTGTTTCCTTAGTTTCAACTCGTCCAACCTCAAGCCCTCAGCCCGAATCAACCAGCGCGACTTGACGGGGTGACACTCGTCTGGTGGGTCAATAGTAACTTGTTTGATGCGTCCGCCCGATCGCCCCCAGGCACCTCAACCACCCCCAAAAACTCATAATTGCCACAAAAATTCAAAATCTCAAACCCAAAACTCCCGAACCCCAGTACGATCGATATAGTTAGCAAAAATAAGTAGAAACCTTACCGGAGTAAATTTTATGGATCTGGTCGTACTCCAGAACTGGCTGGACAACATCTCCTTCGCCATCTTGTTCGCAACAATGCTCATCTACTGGATAGGCGCAGCCTTCCCCAACATTCCCTACCTAGGGGCCCTAGGCACCGCAGGAATGGCCGTCGCCAACCTCTCCATCGCCGCCTTACTCGGTTCGCGGTGGATAGAAGCCGGCTACTTCCCGCTCAGCAACCTCTACGAATCCCTATTTTTCCTAGTTTGGGGCATCACCGCCATCCATCTAGTCGCCGAAAATATGAGCCGTTCCCGCCTAGTCGGAGTAGCCACAACCCCCGTAGCAATGGCAATAACCGCCTTTGCCGCCCTGACTCTCCCCGAAACCATGCAATCGGCAGAGCCCCTAGTACCAGCCCTCAAATCCAACTGGCTGATGATGCACGTTAGCGTCATGATGCTCAGTTACGCCACCTTAATGGTAGGAGCATTGCTGGCGATCGCATTTTTAATCGTCACCCGCGGTCAAAAAATCGAACTCACCGGCAGCTCCTTCGGCACCAACAGCAACCGCAACGCCAACTACCGACTCCAACGCCCGCAAAACCCCGAACCCCCAGCCGACAGCCCACAACCTGTTGGCGAACCCGTTTTCAACAGCAATAACGGTTACAGCACCACCGCAGTGCTCGAATTAGCAACCGTTCAAACCACCACAACCACCCCAACTCAAACCCTAGAACTTCTCTCGCCCCAGCGCTTGAATCTAGCAGAAACCCTTGATAACATTAGCTATCGCATCATCGGTTTAGGATTCCCCTTGCTAACAGTTGGGATTATTGCCGGTGCCGTTTGGGCGAACGAAGCTTGGGGCTCGTACTGGAGTTGGGACCCCAAAGAAACCTGGGCGCTAATTACTTGGTTAGTATTTGCAGCCTACCTGCACGCCCGCATCACTCGCGGCTGGCAGGGAAGACGCCCAGCAATTCTAGCCGCCACAGGGTTTGTAGTAGTTTGGATTTGCTATTTAGGCGTTAATCTGTTAGGCAAAGGTTTACATTCCTACGGTTGGTTTTTCTAATTTCCCAGCCACCAATCAGCCACAGAAAAACAGCATAAATCAAAGCGTAGGGATTAATAGCATCTCCGGTTCTCAGGTGGCAACGCCCAATATTAGTGTCAAACTCAGCCTAAAATCCTTTGTGTCTCTCGTTTGCATCCGAGTCTGCCTCTTTCTACATTCCCCTCGATCGGGGGAGCAGGGGTTGACTGCGATCGCTTCCAATCCCCTCCTTATTAAGGGGGGGCTAGGGGGGATCGGAGCCTAATAGTAAAACAGCAGACCGATACTGCGTTGGAGGTAAACTTGACATCAATGCAATGCTAACTTATAAAACCATAGAGAATGAAAAACTTTCTTCCCTCTTCTTTCTTCCCTCTTCCCTTTTCCTTCTTCCCTCATTAAAATGACAGTTGATATGGACGAATCACAAATATTTCTCAAAGAAGACGATGTTTTGTCTGCTCCTGCCAGCGCTTTGATGTATCAGTGTACATTCAAAGTCAGCGAATTTATGACCATTATGCAGTCAAAATTGCTAGAACAACACTTATTCTCAGACGGCATGGATTGCGAAGTCTTAAGTGCTGGGAAAAACTGGACAAAAGGCAAACTTAGGATGCGCCTGGAGTTTTACCCGGTAGAATCTGAAGTAACAGAACAAAAAGCCCTTCCAGCCTCCCCAGAAACATCAAACACCACGCCCGCCTACGACCAAAATAGCTCAGTCCCAACTGATACTAATGATGAACCAACTGTCGCCGATTCAACACAAATAAGTAACAATTATCCTGTGTCTGGGTATCCAGAAAGCAACCCCCAAAGTAGAGGAATGTGGAGCTAAATAGCAGAGATTTAGAGAATGGGAGAGTGGAAATTGTGAGCAAAAAAAAGGGGGGAATTGCCCAATGCCCAATGCCCTGTTTGACCAATGCCCTGTTTGACCAATGCCCTGTTTGACCAATGACCAATCCCTCCGCTTCGCTCCGCCCAATGACTAATGACTTAGCATGAAAAACTGCTCTCATGGCTGAATCTTCCAATTGGACACACCTCCACGCTCAACTGCACCGGACGCTGCTGCAGCGACAACTATTGCCATCAAATCAGCGATTGTTGGTAGCAGTATCCGGCGGACAAGATTCTCTGTGCTTGCTCAAATTACTGGTGGATTTGCAGCCAAAATGGGGTTGGGATTTAGCGATCGCCCACTGCGATCACCGCTGGCGTTCTGATTCCCAATCTAATGCAAGTCATGTAGAAAATTTAGCGAAAAATTGGAGACTATCCTATTATTTGCAAACAGCTTTATTCATCCCCAAAACCGAAGCAGAGGCCAGACAGTGGCGGTATCAAGCTTTAACCGAAATTGCGATCGCCCGCAATTACCCCTACATTATCACGGGCCACACAGCTAGCGATCGCGCCGAAACACTCCTCTACAACCTAATTCGCGGTAGCGGGGCAGACGGACTTTCTGCCCTCACCTGGAAGCGCCCCCTTGCCGATTTGAGATTGGAGAATTCCGGCGACAATCCCAATTTCCAAATATCTGCCGATTTTCGATTGGTTCGCCCCTTACTCGAAATCACCCGATCGCAAACCGGTCAATTTTGTCAAGAGCAAAAACTACCTGTTTGGGAAGATTCCACCAATCAAGACTTAAAATATGCCCGCAACCGCATTCGATCGGAATTATTGCCTTATTTAGAAACTCATTTCAACCCAAAAGCCCAACAGGCGATCGCCCAAACAGCCGAACTCCTCCGCGCCGATGTCGAATATCTCGAACTTGCAGCCCGCGACTTGCTACAGCGAGCAATCTCTCCCATTGCAGACAGCGATCGGGTGAAATTTCAACTGCCCGTCAAGTTAAATCGCCCGATTTTGCGAGAAGCACCCCTAGCGTTGCAGCGGAGGGGAATGCGACAGCTACTGCAACAAATATTACCCTCAGCACCCAGCTTTGACAGCGTAGAAAAACTCACCAGCTTAATCGCAGCGCCCAACCGATCGCAAACTGATCCGTTTCCCGGAGGAGCGATCGCCCGAGTCGAAAACCCTTGGATAATTTTAGATATTTAATTTTAAGCCGTCATGAAACCGGAAAGAACTTGTCGCAGATCCGAAACTACCCGATCTTGCTCATCCCCAGTTTGCTGCGCGCGATCGAGTTCTTCCCCCACCGCTTCCAGCTTGAGGCGCAGCCCGCTCAAATTGTCCTGCACCGGTTGCAACATTTCTTGATAAACATTCACCCTGCCCCAGAGTTCCGCCACCGCACCTTTTTGGTTGAACAAATTCTGCTCTAACTGCTTGAGTTCGTAACGTTTCGACTCACTTTCCACATTTTGGCGGTTGACATTTTCCTCAATTTGAGATATAATTTCCCGCACCTGCTGAATTTCATTTTCCAGCCTTTGCAATTCTTGGCTTTGCTGCTGGCGCACAGAATTGATCTGTGCAACCATCGGTTCCCAATCAATATCAGCAGGATCTTGTTTTGGAGCATTAGCAGTACCCAAGCGGCGCCACAGTACCCCCTGATGCTGCTTCAAAACATCCTCCCGTTCTTGCAAGCGGAGCCGCTGTCCCACCAGAGTTTCGTTTAACATCTGATAACTTTCGAGTTCATCGGCCATTTCATTTTCCAAAGCCATGCGATCGTACTCCGAAGCCGCTTGAATTTTCCCTTGCAGCTCCTCAATAGTCTCCCGCTGCAGAGTCAACTCCTCCTCCTGATCGTTAACAAACCGGAACACCTTTTCCAAATCCTCTTGCAGGTTTTGCACCAGCCCCTGCAACTCCTCAACCGGCATTTTTTCCAGAGCCGACACATCTACTGTCTGCTCAGTACCCCCAGCACCCGCAGCAGACGCGAGCTTAGAAAATTGCTGGTACATATCCTCAACAGCCCGCACCTGCAAAGACATCGACTCAACCCGATCCTGCTTAGCGCTGAGGGTACTTTGATGCCCCTTAAGATCCGCCCTAGCTTGTGCCAAAGCATCTTGAGATTGATACCACTCCAGCCAGCGGTTTTGGAGGCTGTGAAGTTGCGCGTCCACATCTGCCTGCTGCTGCTGAGCATTTGCCCGTTTTTGCTCCAACTGCTGCCAGTGCAAATCCAAAATTGCCTGCTGAGCCCCCACAGCACCAAAAGACTGATTAAGTTGTTCCCGCACCCCTTGAGCCGAAGAAATTGCCCCTCCCAGCTTGTTCATCAACTCCTGAATCCTCAGTGCCTGCTCCTCGTCGATCGCAGCCCCCTGCGGAATCTGAGACTGCTGCTGAGCCACCCGCTGCTGTTCGCCCCGCAACTGTTCCCAAGCCGTCTCAATTTCTACCCGGCTGCTGGCCACCTCATCCCGCAGTCGGTTAGCTTCATCGCGAGTATTTTCAATTTCCGAGCGCTGAGCCTCCAGTCGCTCCAACTCCTCCTCCATTTGAGCCAACTGCTCTTCGCGGGCTTGCATTTCCATTTCCCGGCGATTGAGCTCCTGACTCGAAAACGTCAGAGAAGCCTTCCACTGTTCAATTTCCTCTTCCTTATCCTTAAACTTGTCCTGCAAGCGCGAAAAATTTTGCAGAATGCTCACCAATTGGCGGGCCGCTTCCTGAATCCGCTGCACTTGCTTGCTAGCGCTCAACTCCACCAGCACCAGGGTGCCGTCGTTAAACTTATTAGCTTCCTCAACTGGAATCGCGTCATCGCCCGGTACGGCGCTCCAATTGTGTTCGCCCCGCTGACAAGCTAGCAGTTTCAGTTCAGCCTTACCGCCACCGAGACCAAAGCCGCTTCTCTGTTTTTGTACTTCTGCTAGATACAGCACACTAATAGTCCTCTGCTTCGTAAAACCTATCCAAACTTACTTTAAGCTACTTAAAGACCGAAAATATAAGTCGTCTTTAGTGTGGTTTTCCCAATTCCGGGATAGCATCCTTTCCCAACTCTCTCGATCGCTCGCCCGCAGCACTATACTCCCCAGCAGTACATCCCAAAAGGACTGCCGCCGGCTTTCTGGACGAAAGGGAGATCGGTATCAATGCCGCTTGATTAAAGACTAGCAAAACTGCGGGGACTCTCACAGCCCAAAACCGAAAAAGGTCAGTTTTTCGATTTTAGATTAAAGAATTGGATAACGAAAGATTTAAGCTGTTGTGCAAATAAACATTGTATATTGCAAAAATCCCAAAATCCTCAAATCTTCTCCCCTTCCATCTCTGGGACTCTCTCCCGCTCCATCGCCACCAACAATCTAGATGCAGTACAGCTTACTTGCAGCATTGCACCTGGGATCGGGTAAAGTCTAAAATTTGGGAATCGCCACTGGGGATAGTCAGCAACTTGTATCCCATTATGTTCGGTCAATTGCGGCCTTGAAAATGTGAGATTTGAGATGCACTCTACAGACGAGTCTGGGAGGTTGAAATTTCTTCTACAATTTGTGGCTGGCCACGACAGGAGTACGCGGGACTGTACCAGTTTTTGGGCGGTGTCAGTCAAAAACTGTCTGTTGATTCTACCAGGCTTTAGTTGTCGATCGATCTCGATCTCCTCCCGGTTGCCAAAGCAAGCTTCCAAAGCCGACGGACTAGGGATTTGAACCGTGCTGTCATAGAATAGTGGAATGACGCGAGCCTGTGACTGAGCTGCGGGCGAGCAAAAAGGTCGATCGACAGTCTGGATTTTCCTCACAGTTGCCAACAAATGTTCATACTTGACGGCACACAATTTTGGGGCTTAAAACAGAACTCAAGCAAAAAGATCGACAGCGCAGGGTAAACATCAAAAGCCTTGCACTCCCAAACTTGAACCAGTCGGAAATGCCAGCGTTACCAGGTTCCCAAGCCCCTACAATTGTGCGATGTGGCTTTTGCGAGTTTAGGCAACAGTTGGCATAGAAGGTGAAACTCTACAGCGGGAGAATGTCGAGAGTTTCGCGGTTTCAGATTGTGGACTCGTAGCGCTGCCAACTCGCCCGCCGCTTGCGGCGATCCCTTTCGTCAATTCCCAATTGTACGATCGTCAGCATCAGGGCGTGAACGATCGCGGAAACTCAAGTCAATCTTCGGGCCAGCACACAGCCTTTCCGAGCTCAGACGCCAACGGTTTTAAAGAGGATACTTTAGCTGCATGCAGGGAAATTTGAGTGAAATTGACATCCGCAGCATCCTGCAATTGATAGAGTTAGGTCAGCGAACCGGAGAACTGTTCGTAGAGACCTACAGTTCCACCGGCAGCAGCACGGGTACTCAACCTACCCAGCGCTCCCTTGCAGGACAATCCTGGTATGTCTTCTGCTTCAACGGTCAGATTATTTACGCTACTCAGAGTGCGGGCAGTCTGTTTCGCTTGCGCGACTACCTGCGCCGCTACAAAGCAGACACAGCCTTAGACAAAATCCAAGTTCCCTATATGGCATCTACCAATGCCCCAGAATACGGCTACCTGTGGGTGCTGCTAGAAAACCACATCCTCACGCCAGCTCAAGGGCGCAACATCATCCACAGCATGATCCACGAAACCCTGTTTGACTTGCTCAGCCTCCATCAGGGTTCCTTCACTTTTGAAATGGGGTCAGCACTGGCACCCCAACTCACCAGCTTAGAAATTAGCTCCCTGCTAGCGAAGATTGTCAAACAGGTGCAGCAGTGGAAGCAGTTTCACCCCCACATTCAGTCGCCCAACCAATGCCCGGTCATTTCAGATCCCGCCGAGCTGCAACTAGCCCTACCTGTCAATACCTTTAATACTCTCAGACGCTGGGCCGACGGCCACACTTCGATCCGCCAAATGGCGCGCTACCTCAACCGAGACGTGTTGACTGTCGCTAAGGCAATTTATCCCTTTGTCCAGCAGGGATTGGTGCAAGTATTTTACGAGCCATCTGTGCCGCCGACCAACGACCCAAAAGAATGGTCGTCTCCAGAAACCAAGATCAAAAAAGTTGTCTGCATTGACGACGACAATGTGATTCGCAAAACAGTCGAGTCAATTTTAAACGAACACGGTTACGAAGCTACTGCCATCGGCAATCCCCTGCAAGCCCTGAGTTTGGTTTTTCAACTCAAACCCGATTTAATTCTGTGCGACATCGCCATGCCAGAACTCGACGGCTACGAAGTTTGCGCTATGCTGCGAAATTCTACCGCTTTCCGGCAAACGCCGATCGTCATGCTCACAGGCATTGACGGATTTATCGATCGCGTTAAAGCCCGCATGGCCGGAGCTACAGACTTTTACACCAAACCTTTTGGCGAAAGCGAATTATTAATGCTGGTAGAAAAATATGTCGGCCCGGGCTACCCTGGGGCGAATCAATCAGCAAAATTATCGGGTCGAGTGCTCCAAGACGAACCACAAGAACCATAAATCAGCGCGCGCGCCCGCCCGTCCCCGATCGAACTCTGTTCAATCTTAACTGGCGGAAGTTGTCGATCGGAGCATCTCTGTCGGAAAGCAGCCAAGCTAGAAATTGGGGTCTTCCGTACTTAGTGTGCCAAAATATTAGTTTAAGTAGTGAGAAAGCTAATAGACCTCTTGCACAAAAAATATATGTTACGATTAAAGGTTTTGAGTTTTAGACCCCAGAGCTAACTCATAATTGTCAAGTGCCGATCTAACCTGGAATCTGCTCCACTTAAGCCAAACCTTTTATTATAGCATAAAATTATTTTGCCATAGGTCTAATGGTACCTGAACCGGCTATAAAAAAGGCTGTTTTTGACGTTGCAATTACCAACAAGCCTTGCCAAACAAGGGTTGCAAGCGCGTATTGGCAACAAGCGAGCAGCGGTAAGTACGGTAGACCTACTTATCTTGGGAGAGCCGACTGCCCAACAGCGCTGTCAGTAAATATTAATTAGCTTAAGTTTGAGTAAGTTTTAGGAAGCAGTAGAAAGTGCAGCTTGAGGGTGCAAAATTAATTGTTAGCAGTCGATTTCAACCAATTTGTCAGCAAACTAAGCGCGAACAATCATCGATCGCGCCCTAAATTATGGACGGTAGCACATCTATTGCCAAGGACTTCCGGCCGGCTCGCCATTTACACCTTGGCTGTGTCAAGCTTGGCTGTGTCAAGTTTTGACCGTCGAAGTTTTGCTTGTGCGCTCTGGCTCGGCGGTAAACCTTAAAAATTTGCTAGAAATGCAGGTGTCAGAATTATGATTAGTGGCAGCCCAGACTTTATATTACCAGGACAAAGCATCGATCAGGCTCCGGAATTCCAAGAACTAGAAACTCCCGAAGGCGAGCTGCACCTGCGGTTCTACGTTCCTTCGGGGAACGAGTTCGCACTGCCGGCGATCGGGATTAGAGAGGTACTATCCCCCTCCCCAGACCGCATGACACCGATCCCCAACGTTTCCTCTTTGCTTTTAGGTACGCTAAACATGAGAGGACGAGTGATTTGGGTGGCGGATCTCGGCCAATTTTTGGGAGACCAAACACCTCTCAACACGGACAGGCCCGAAATCCCGATCGTGGCTGTGGAAGACCAAGACACGATTTTGGGGCTGGCGGTCGATCGAATTGTAGGGATGGACTGGCTCGACGTAGAGCAACTGCACTCCCACAACAATGCACCAGACGGCATGATTCCATTTCTGAGGGGAGAATGGATGTTAGGTACACAAGCGACTAATGTACTCCGACTGCTAGATCAAGTGAAAATTCTGCGCTCAGCGCGGTGGGCAGCGTGAAATCGATTTTAGATTTGCGATTGGCGATTGGCGATTGGAACTTAACCATTAACAGTCACACGACTTGAGGCGCGCATCTAAACATTCGAGATAAAAATCTAAAATCAAAAATCAAAAATCAAAAATCAAAAGAGGGCGGCAAATGACAGCAAGTACCAACTTTCAGCAGGACTACCAACGGGCAGAAGCGGCCTACATGGATGGCAACTATCCAGAAGCTGCAGCCCTAGTTTATCAATTAGTAGAAGATTTTCCCGAAGATCCCAGCGCTCGCCTGCTGTGCGGACACATCTACTGCTACGGACTGCAACAGTACGAGGTGGCGCGGGAACAGTACACGGTGGTGTTAGGTCTGAGTGACGACCCGAGTTTGGTCGAACACGCTCACAGCGGAATTACCTACACAGACCAATTTTTATCGGGAGAACTGCACACGGAAAATTTAGAGGCTTTGTCGGCTCAAACTGAATTGGAATTCTACCCAGACTTATCTGTCGATGAAGGGTTAGAAGACCCGGATGCGGGACTTTTCCAAGGAGATGCCGCCGGCTCGGAACCCTATGCCGACCGACCGCCAGACGACCTAGAAAACCTGGACTTGGCAGACTTGGACATGGGCGGCTTGGAGTGGGAACCACAAGACGAGGCCGCGGACAATCAAAAAGATTTAACTTCGGATTCTAACCCCTTTACTGGCGACAGCGGCGGGATGGCAGCTTATGCTGATGCGTCGGAGCCGCTAGACATAGACGAGTTTGCCGATTCGGACTTTGGAGATCCTTTTGCCTTAGATGAGGGTTTCTTTGATGCTGGCTTGTCGGGCAACAAAGTGTCTGCCAAAAAGGAACCTGATTCAGCAGATTTGTTTTCAGAAGCCCCGACTCAACTCAACGGTCAAAGTTTCGGCTCTTCGGAAATCGAGAATTCCTTTGACTCGAACCAACTCGACTCCCGCACCGGGCCGTCGGACAATTTTGGCGAACCTTTTGGTGCGCTAGATTTGCCAGACGAACTGGAGGATTTTTCCGACTACGACTACCAAACCCCGCCGACAAGCGGCTCGGAGCGCAGTCAGAATCTACCCCCGTCCGCGGCAGACCCCTTTGCCGAGCAGATACCCTCGGGTTTCGGGTCTTCTCGACCTCAAAACCAGCCGAATAGCAACTCGGACTACTCGTCAAACTATTCGCTGGCGGAAGACGAAACGCTGTTGATGGGAGGTGCAGTCCCTAGCTCTCAAAGTCAAAGATCGAGCCGGGAAAATTTTAATTCGGCAGATAGATCTTCCTCTGGCAGTAACGGTTACGGCGACTCGACCCCCCCAGCATTCGGTTCGATCGACAGTTTCGAGTTAGACGCTTTTGATGATGACGCTTTCAGCGATGCTTTCTCTCTCGACGAAAACGAGCAAGCGACAGCTTTCGGGGCGGGGGGCGTTCCCAGCAGCGACTGGTCGTCAAAAACTGGGAACTCTCCAGAACAAAGCGACTTTTTAGACGAATTTGACGAGTTTGACGATTTGGGCAATTTGCCGGACTTTGACATCTCAGAAGATTCCAGCAGTTCGATGCTGACTCGAGGTAACACCAATTTCGGCAACTCGACCAGCGGCATGATGGGGACGACGGGCAGCAGCCTGGACTTTGACAGCAGCGACGGCTCGGCAATTCGAGACGACGAGATATTTAGCATGAGCGGCCCGGCTGATGCGTCGGTGCCGACTTTTGCTCCGACAGACACAGAAGCGCTCGATACCTCGGTGACTGTAGAACAGGGGGGACTGGCTTTCTTGGAAAATGCCCCTTTGGTTACAAAACATTTGTACACGGCGATCGGGGCCGGATTGGTTTCTCTGATAGCTGTGGCTTTCGTGACTAATATTGCTTCCTATCAAGCTCTGCGGCAAGACAAGCCAGAGGCGATCGTGTACCTGCGACAAACAGGCTGGGTAATGACGGCAGCTGCAGGTATTACCAGCTTTTTAACTTCTTGGGGCATCGGCTACTCGATCGCCAAGCAGGTAGGCAAGTCCTCGGACAATTTGCAAGCTCAGTTCGATGCTGTATCTCAAGGAACACTGGACGCTCGCGCTACGATTTATTCTGAGGATGAGTTTGGCAAAATGGCTGCCAAATTCAACCACATGGCGAAGGTGATCCAAACCACGATTAGCGATACCAGGCGCAAGTCTGACGAACAAGAACAGGCAAAAGAAGACTTGCAGCGCCAAGTGATTCGCTTGCTAGACGACGTGGAAGGAGCTGCCAGAGGTGACTTGACGGTGACTGCGGAGGTAACAGCCGACGTTTTGGGCGCTGTTGCTGACTCGTTTAACTTGACGATTCAAAATTTGCGCGAAATCGTCCATCAGGTGAAGCAGGCGGCTCGCGAGGTCAGCAAAGGCGCTACGGATAGTGCCAAGTTTGCGGGCGATTTGTCTTCCGACGCGCTGCGGCAGGCTGAGGAACTGGCGGCGACGCTGAATTCGGTGCAAGTCCTCACCGATGCGATTCAGCGGGTCGCAGAGAGCGCTAGGGAGGCGGAAGAAGTGGCTCGGGGCGCGGCGGCAACGGCTCTGAAAGGGGGCGAGGCTGTGGAGCGGACGGTGGCCGGGATTTTGGAAATTCGCGAAACTGTAGCAGAAACCACGAGAAAAGTCAAGCGGTTGGCGGAAGCTTCTCAGGAAATTTCTAAGATTGTGGCTCTGATTGCTACTATTGCCTCCCGGACGAATTTGTTGGCCCTTAACGCTAGTATTGAGGCGGCGAGGGCTGGGGAAGCGGGAAGGGGTTTTGCAATTGTGGCGGATGAGGTGCGACAGTTGGCAGATCGATCGGCTAAATCTTTGAAAGAAATTGAGCAGATTGTGATGCAAATTCAAAGCGAAACCGGGGCTGTGATGACGGCGATGGAAGAGGGTACGCAGCAGGTGATTGAGGGGACAAGATTGGCAGAACAGGCGAAGCGATCGCTAGAAGATATTATTCAGGTAACTAATCGAATTGATGTTTTGGTGCGATCGATTACAGCCGACACTGTGGAGCAGAACGAAACAGCTCGCTCGGTCGCCAGTGTGATGCAAGCAGTCGAGCTAACTGCTCAGGAAACGTCTCAAGAAGCGCAGCGAGTTTCCGGTGCTTTGCAAAATTTGGTGGGCGTTGCTCGCGACCTTTTGACATCGGTGGAAAGATTCCGAGTAGAAACAGCAGAAAGACAATAATCAATTGTCTAATGCTTTTTTTACGGGCTGATTTACAAGCAGATTAGTGTGGCAACAATGGCAGACAAAAAGCAACCTCGCAGTCTTGAAACCACTGCGGGGATGCCAATCTGGCACTAAACAAACTAGGAGTTTAACAAATGGACGGTCGCATAGTAGAGGTAATTCCTGGCATATTTGGTGATATTCAGCCCCCTTGCTGTATTGTCTATACTCTCACTAAATCTAGCAGTGGCTGTGCCAACAAAAGACTTTGTATAAACGGTGAATGGAAAACCCTTGCTGTTCACCGCTTAGTATTAGAAAATAGCTTGGGTCGTCCGATCAAACCAGAATACTTCTGTTGCCATACTTGCGATGTCCGCAACGGCATTAATCCCAACCATTTATGGGAAATTTCTAGGGTAAAAGATTCTCAAAATAGGTTTAAGAAAGGACGAATTAAAGATGTAGGAAGTACCTCTGCTCCTAAAGTGCAAAAAAAACTGCGAGGTCAAGAAATTATTCCAGGTATTCGCGCCGAAATACAGCCGAAGGGCAGCAGGATTTGCACCTTGGCAAAAAGAGGTGATGGTTGCTCGGTTAAAACTATCAAAATTAACGGAAAAAATCAAAGTTTTGATACCCACAGACTTGTACTTGAAGATAAACTGGGAAGACCGATAAAACCGGGTTATTTTGCTGGTCACAGTTGCGACGATCGCGGTTGTGTCAATTTCGACCATTTGTGGGAAGGAACCCCCGCCGATAACTCGCGCGATGCCAAGCGAAAAAAACCGCTTTCCCTTCGTGCCTGGCAATATATGTCCTACCCGGAAACTACAAGCCGAACAGGTACGGTCGATTCGCTATCTTTTAAGTGAGGGGATGTCGAAAAGAGAAATAGCCAGGACATTTGCCATATCTCGCAGTCAGATTATTCTTTTGGCAAGGGGACAGATTTACAAGGACATTCTCTAAGACTCCTAAAATAGACAAAATACAATAACACTTAAAATCAGGAATAAAACTATGCTGCCGGAGCAACAACAGAGGATAATGGGCTATTTTATTGAGGAGGCAAAAGACCACCTCAATACGATCGAACAAGGTTTGCTGAACCTGCAGGCGACGATCGAAGACTCAGAACTGGTCAACGAAGTATTTAGGGCCGCCCACTCTGTTAAGGGAGGAGCCGCAATGTTGGGGCTGACGAGCATTCAGCAAACAGCTCACCGACTAGAGGATAGTTTTAAGGTTTTAAAAGAGTGCAGCGTCAAGGTAGACCAACAGCTAGAATCTCTGTTCCTGCGAATTTTTGACACGCTGCAAGGATTGTTGGAGCAACTGTCGGGGCCTTTTGGGCTGACGGAAGAAATCGGCGAACAGATGGTTCGAGAGTTGGAACCGGTGTTTGAAGAACTCAACGGGCATTTGGGGGGACTTGTCGGACATTCGGGACATGACGCAGATGAGAGCAGTCCGCTGCCGTCACCTCAATCGGTTATGGCTGGGATGGGAGTCGGGGCACGGGGCTCAAATCAGAGTTTTGCGAGTTCGGAGGCGGTTTACGGATTTGATTCGAGAGAAACCGAGGACAGCGCGCTGCATTTGGTGTTTGACTCGGATGTGCCTGCGAGAATGCGGGAAATGCTGCAAGAGTTCAAACAGCCAGAGGGGCAAGAAAGCAGGCGGCAGCTCAAAAACATTTGTCGGAACTTGAGAATGGCGGGGGAGGAATTTGAACTGCCCCGCTGGATAGAGTTGATTGGGGTGGTGTCCGAGGCGATCGCCAATCCGGAAAATACTTACCGGGTTTTGGCTCCAACGGTGATTAAGGATATTAAACAAGCGCAGGAATTGGTGCTTTCGGGATTGTCTGACTCGATCGCGCCGAGCGAAAAACTGCTGTCGCTGGTGCCGGCGGCTCTAATTCGGGAGACAGATTTTGAGGATTTGCTGGCCTTCGCTCAACCGGGTACTTCGGGGGCAAATTTGGTTTCTGCTGGAGATGCTGCTTGGGAGGGGTCGGGGTTCGGCGATTCGGCAGGAGAAGAACAAATGCTGCCGACTGTTTCAGGGTTAAATATAGATGAGCTGTTCGACCAATTTGATACCGGGGAAGGCAGTGATTTCAGTGAAGGTCGATCGCCGCAGTTCGATGATTCTCCAAGGTTCGGAGAGTCGGATCTAGATACGGCTTCTTTTAGAATTTCTACTCGCACTGGCCCGGAAGTAGGGGCGGCGGAACTCAATACCTTGGCTGATTTGTTTGATGGGGAGTCTCCGGATCTTGACGGTGCTTGGGAGGAAGAAGAAGACCTGGATTACGGGCAGTCTTCTAAGACGGCAACGGAGGCAATACTGGGTTCGGATGATGATGATGACAATTCGGGCGATTTTACTGATTTGTGGCTTGAGGAAGGCGCTGCGGGAGATTTGAAGGTTGGTGCTGCAGGTTCGATGGATGACCTCAGTAGTTTGTTTGGGGAAGATTTGGTCTGGGGCGAGCCTGACGGTTCTGGAACCGCTGCGGGTCTGGAAAATGGGGATTTGAGCCAGGGGCTGGTTTCCCCGCACCGTGAAGCAAGTGGAAGCAGCAGTTTGGGTCAGCCGGAGAATACTGTTGGGAGAGCTGGGGAGCAAGCGGAAGAGGATGCTCTAGGTACGCTTTTGGATGAGGTGGCAGCTCAAAGTTCTCTGGATGTTGCTCAGAACGTTGATTTGGATGATTTGTTTGGCGCTCTGGACGTTGCCCCAGAGGCGGGCGGGCGATCGGTACCGACGGGGGGTGCTGTTGGTGCTGAGGTTTTTGAGGCAGGGTCGATCGATGGTTTGGGGAATGCTGAAATGTTGGCTGTAGCTGCTTCTACGGATGACTTTGATTTGGTCGGTTCTGGGGGGGCGGATGCGGATTTGAGCGAGCTGTTGAGTATTAGTTCTGGTTACTTTGGTTCTGAAGGTGAAACTGGGGAGAGTGAGGGCGATGGATTTATGAGCAATGCAGGCTTGCCAGAAAATCAGGAAGTTGGCGAAGTTTTCGATCTAACTTCAAGTCTTGATTTAGATGTTTCTGAGGATGGAAATTGGCTGGAAGATGCTTTTGGTTTGGAGGATGAATTGATGCCGGCAGCAAGCTTAGATATGGATGATACAGATTTGGATGCGCTGTTTGGAGAGGTTGGGGAAGATTTGATTTCTGGGGATGAGGAGGATCGGGCCGATCGGTCTGCAGGGACGGTTACTTCCCAGGAGGCGGCGGATTTGGCGGAGCTGTTTGGTTCTGTACCTACGGGTACTGAGTATGACGGGGAAGCTTCGGGGCAGGTTCGCCCAGATGGGGTGAGTGTTGATGGGGATGCAGCACAATTGCTGGGTGCGGATGTGGAAGCTTCTGAGGGCGGGTTGGCGATCGGATTTTCCGACAATGCCGAGGCCCAGGACGATCTGGATTTGGCGGATTTTTCCTTGGTTGAGTTTGGGGCGATATCCGATAATCATCCTGATGATGTTTCAAGTTTGGAGCCTGATGGGGATGGCACTTTTGATTTGTTGAAGGATATGTTTGGCGAGGAAGTGTTGATGCCAGCGGATGCTGAACCATTTCTCGATGAGGATGCTGTTTTAGCTTTGCAGGAGTTTTCGGCCGAACCGACGGAGGATTTGTTTGATTCTGTTGGTGCAGATTTGTTGGATGTATCTGAAACTTTGGCCGCAGGAGAGTCTAGCGGTGAGGATGATTTATTTGAGGCTCTGGAAAGGGATTTTGGGGGGGCGGATTTAGAGGAACTCTCGCCAGACGATCCTCTCTCAGATGTGTTTGAGGGCGATGCTGATTTGTTGGCGGCTCTGGAAACTGGGGCGACTCTCAATACTCAGGAGTTGGAAGGTTTTGATGATTTGCTCGATTCGATGGATGCCGGGCCTTTGGTGACTTCGGAACTGACAAGCGGGTTGTGGGACACTGATGACGAATCGGGTGTTGTGAATTCTTCGGAGTTGGAAGACGAGTCGCTGGCGGACTTTTTTGGCGGTGCTGAATCGGACAGCGAAGATGCTGAAGACAATTTTGATGATTTAGAAGCGCTGTTGATTGCAGGGGGTGCAGGGGCTGCGGCTTCAGCCTCTGGGGGGACAAATCAGAGTCCGGTAAACACGGAGGTTTTTTCGGATCTTGAGGAACTTCTCAGCGAGACCGCAACTATGCCGGAAATTCCTGCAGGCTTAGCAGCTTCGGCAAGTGCGGCTCCGCCCGCTGCCGATCGAGCCAGCGACGACGAATTTGGCGATTTGGAAAAATTGCTGGAAGATTCCAAGGACGGGGGCAGCCGCCAAGGGGAAGGCAGTCTCGGGCCTTCGGCGATCAACAGACCCAGGCGGAGTGCTCGGGCAGGCGGTTTCGGCGACCACACGATGCGGGTGCCGGTCAAGCAGTTAGATAACCTCAGCAACTTGATGGGGGAACTGGTTGTCAACCGCAACAGTTTGGAGCAAGATCAGGAACGGATGCGACAGTTTTTGGACAATTTGCTGCACCAGGTGACGCTGCTGAGCGATGTCAGCCAGCGGACTCAGGATTTCTACGAGCGGAGTCTTTTGGAGATTGCTTTGCTGGCCAACCGTCAGGGACAGCGATCGTCGTCGTCCTCGTCGCCTTGGCGCTCGGAGGAGGCCGCTCAGCAGCGGGACGGTGCTTGGAGACCGGAGGAAATGGACAGGTTTACTCCTTTCCACAGTTTGGCTCAGGAGATTATTGAGCTGATCGTGCGGGTGCGGGAGTCGGCGGCGGATATTGAGTTTTTGGTGGATGAAGCCGATCAGGTGACTCGCCAATTGCGGCAAGTCACGACTCAGTTGCAAGAGGGTTTGACTCGGGCCCGGATGAAGCCGTTTGCAGAGACGACGGACAGGTTGTTCCGGGCGGTGCGGGAAATTGCGATTAAGTGCGGGAAGCAGGCTCAGTTGCAGGTTGAGGGTAAGGATATTTTGATCGACAAGATGATTGTGGATCAGCTTTATGATCCGATGACTCATTTGGTGAACAATGCGATTACTCACGGGATCGAGCCGCCGGAGGTGCGGATGGCGGCGGGGAAACCTGGGGTGGGCAGGATTACGATTCGGGCTTTTCACCAAGGAAATCAAACGGTGATTTCGGTTTCTGATGATGGGGCGGGAATTGACCCGCAAAAGGTGAAGGCTAAGGCGATCAAGCAGGGTTTGTTGACGGCGGCTCAGGCTCAGAGAATGTCGCGCTCGGAAGTGTACGATTTGCTGTTTATGCCTGGTTTTAGCACTCAGGAACAGGCGACGGAGTATGCCGGCCGCGGGGTTGGGATGGATGTGGTGCGGACTTCTTTGCAGGAGATTCGGGGGGCTGTGGCGATCGATTCGACGATCGGCAAAGGTACTGTATTCACCATCCGCTTGCCTCTGGTGTTGAGTATTTCTAAGGCTCTGACTTGCATTAGCGATCGGGCTCGGATTGCTTTCCCGATGGATGGGGTGGAGGACATGATTGATGTGCCGCGCGATCAGGTGACGGCGGGGGCGGACGGTTTGCCTTGCATTGAGTGGCGGGGTTCGATTTTGCCGTTCCGGCCGCTGCGGGATTTGCTGGCTTACAACCGCCATTTGGGCCGGGGCAGTGTTTACGGGTTTAATACTGACGATGACATGATTTCGGTGATCGTGCTGCGGTCGGGCGGCAGTTTCTTGGCGGTGCAGGTGGATCAGGTTTCGACGGAACAGGAAATTGTGATCAAGCAGTTGGAGGGGCCTGTGCCGAAGCCGATCGGCATTGCGGGTGCTACGGTGCTGGGGGACGGTCGGATTGTGGCAATTGCCGATGTTCTGGAGCTGATCGATTTGGCTACGGGCAGGCTGCGGAAGGAAGCTGGCGGTACGCTTTGGGATGAGAGCGATCGGGCCACTAAGGAGGCGGAAGTTGAGAAGACTGAGCCTACTGTGTTAATTGTGGATGATTCGATTACGGTGCGATCGCTCTTGTCGATTACTTTTGAGAAGGCAGGCTACCGGGTTGAAGAGGCTCGCGACGGCAAGGAAGCTTGGGAAAAGATGAAATCTGGCCTGCCTTGCGATCTCGTATTTTGCGATATTGAGATGCCGCGCATGGACGGTTTGGAGCTGCTTTCTCGGATGCAGAAAGATACGGTTTTGTGCGAATTGCCGATCGCGATGTTGACGAGTCGCGGTGCTGACAGGCACCGCCAAATGGCTTACGGTTTGGGCGCGAATGGCTATTTCACCAAGCCTTATTTGGAGGAGCAGTTGCTTGATGCTGCTTCTCGGATGTTGAAGGGTGAAGTTGTTGGTGCTCCGGTTGGTGTTTAAGTGGGTGATGTTTGAAGGATTGTGAGTTCTGTGAGGGCTAAAGTCCTCGCAGGACTTTTGTGCGATCGGGTTAATTAAATGTCATACTTGTAGGGTAATATCGGATTTTTTTAACCACAGAGAGCGCAGAGGGCACAGAGAGAGAAGATAGAGATGAATAATTACGATACAATCGGAATTGTTTAAACAGTTAATAGTTAACATCACCTGATGCTGCAATTGAAATTGATATTGCGTCCAATAACAGGCGATTGAAAAAGTTACAAATCAAGCATAAAGTTTTGAACGCGATATCAAATCCGGTAGAATCGGAATTACTCTAATCTCTATTCTCTCCCTCTGTGTCCTCTGTGTTCTCTGCGGTTAAAACACCTGACGATGCAACGGTCAACGATATGACTGGTGGTTTAGATTAATTAGTAAGTGGATGGATTATGAAAAAACGATTATTTTTGAAAGCGGGTCTAGCAACAGCAAGCATGGCATGGTTATCGTCCTGTTTGCCTGGAAATTCTGATGTTATGGCGGCTTCTAAGGGGGTTTTTGAAATTACTAAAACTGAGGAAGAGTGGCGCAAAATTTTGACTCCGGCACAGTTTGAGGTGTTGCGAAAACACGGCACTGAACGCTCTCACACTAGCATTCTCGACAAGCAATACGGGAAGGGAATTTATGCCTGTGCTGGGTGTAATTTGCCAGTTTTTTCGTCGCAAACCAAATTTGATAGCGGTACTGGTTGGCCAAGTTTTTATGAACCGATCGAAGGGGCGATCGGCACATCGGTGGATAATTCGCTGTTTGGGACTAGAATTGAGGTGCATTGCCGTCGCTGCGGCGGGCATTTGGGTCACGTATTTGATGACGGCCCTGCACCTACTGGCAAACGCTACTGCATGAATGGTGTTGCTATGAAGTTTATTGCTGGCTGACGTTCTTTGACTTTGATCGAGAAACCGGGTTTCTGCGTAAATCTCGGTGAGGATGCTTAAATAATCGTAGAAACCCGGTTTCTTGGATGTGCGCGGGGGCTCAGAAACCGGGTTTCTGCGTAAATCTCGGTGAGGATGCTTAAATTCTCGTAGAAACCCGGTTTCTTGGATGTGCGCGGGGGCTCTGTGCGCGGGTTTCTGCGTAAATCTCGGTGAGGATGCTTAAATAATCGTAGAAACCCGGTTTCTTGGATGTGCGCGGGGGCTCAGAAACCGGGTTTCTGCGTAAATGTCGGTGAGGATGCTTAAATTCTCGTAGAAACCCGGTTTCTTGGATGTGCGCGGGGGCTCAGAAACCGGGTTTCTGCGTAAATGTCGGTGAGGATGCTTAAATTCTCGTAGAAACCCGGTTTCTTGCACCGCGGGGTGTGGAATCCGACAATCATCCATCCGCAAAACCGCTGGTGCAGGCGGATTCGCGCGGATGGTATAGTGATTTTTGGGACGTGAGGGCGATCGAGGTTAATGTATGAACGCTGAAGAACTTTTAGAAAGATACGCAGCAGGAGAACGAAAATTTCATTCAGCAAACCTTAAAGAAGAAAACCTTAAAGGTGCGGAGTTGAGTGGAATAGACCTATACGGTTCTAATCTCTCCGGTACAGACTTGAGTGAGGCAAATCTGAGAGGAGCAAATTTTAATAGTGCCAATCTCATTAAAGCATCCCTAACAAATGCTAATTTGAGCAGTTTAGTAGGCGCTTCTTCAGCAAATTTGAGTTGGGCAGACCTGAGCGGTGCAGATTTGAGTTGGGCCAACTTTAGTAGTGCTACTTTAAATTATGCTAACTTAGAGCGGGGAACTCTGACAGGAGCAAACTTTAATAACGCTAAATTGTTTGGTGTCAATTTAGACGAAGCAAATCTGAGCGGTGCAAGTTTAGATAGTGCTGACATACGTGTAGCTTCTTTGTATAAAGCGAACCTAAGTAAAGCGAATCTGAATAAGGCTGATTTGACTGAGGCATACTTGCTGGAAGCTAACTTTTATTTGGCAAATTTGAGTGAAGCAATATTGACATCGGCAAAACTTCAAAAAGCTAAATTCCAGAAAGCTAATCTGCACAAAGTGAATCTGTCAAGAATAAATTTGACTAATGCCAATTTAGAGCAAGCAAAACTGGACTATACAAATCTCAAATATGCTTGTCTGCAAGGTGCAAATCTAGAAAGAGCCAATCTACGATTTTCTAATTTGACCGGAGCTAATCTGATAGAAGCAAACTTAAAAAGAGTAGACTTTAGTTGGTGTGATTGTTATGGTTGGAATATCAAAAATGCCGACTTCACTGGTGCGATAATGCCCGATGGAGAACTCTACCAGCCAGAAACCTCCAATCGAGAAATCTCCAGCAAACAAACCTCTCAACAAGAATCCCAAACAATAACATCTATGACTCGCAAAATTATTCGTACTGACAAAGCACCCGCACCCGTGGGCCCATACAATCAAGCGATCGCCGCAACGGGCACTATGCTGTTTGTAGCAGGTCAAATTGCGATCGACACTAGACTAAACGATATTGTCTACACCGACGACGTGGCAAAACAAACCCAACAAGTTATGGCAAATCTCGAAGCCATTCTCACAGAAGCCGGCGCTACTTGGTTGGATGTGGTAAAAACTACGGTTTTCCTCAAAGATATGAATGATTTTGCCGCTGTGAATGCGGTTTATGCCAAGTATTTTGATGCGGAAACTGCACCGGCGCGCGCTTGTGTGGAGGTTTCGCGTTTGCCGAAGGATGTGTTAGTTGAGATTGACTGTATTGCGGTTATTTGATTTCAGATTCTTTGAGAAACCAGGCTTTTTCTAATAAGTCTGGTTTCTGGATATTTTGTTTTTTTTAATTTTTCTGAGTGATTTAACCGCAGAGGCCACAGAGGGCGCTGAGGAAGAGGGGAGAGAGTTGAATAATTCCGAAGTTTAGGTATAGCAACTGCCGAGGGTAAAGTGCGCGACTGTCTTAACTCCCACAGCCGTTAGCGCAGCCCGCCCCTACGGGGGCTACGCTAACGAAGAGGATCGCACTCGATCTGTCGCTGTCGCGCACCTACTCCCAAATCAATCTGAAACAATCAGATTTAATCTCAATTAGCAACGCCGGAATTACTAATTACCAGTTAGCAATTAGCAATTAGCAATTACTCTGCAAGCAATTACCAATTACCAACCCTAAACTATTTATTCAACGCTTCGCGGGCGGCTACCGCTTCGTCGGGATGAATGTTCAAACGGGTCAAGTTAATCCGACCTTTATTGTCAATTTCTCGCACTTTGACAATCACTTCATCGTTCACTGCTAACTCGTCTTCCACTTTCCCGACGCGGTAGTCCGCTAACTGGGAAATGTGAATCATTCCTTCTTTTCCTGGCAGAATTTCGACGAAAGCGCCGATCGGAATAATTCGAGTTACGCGGCCGACATACACGTCTCCTGCATTCAACTTCCGCGTCATGCCTTGGACAATGTTGTAAGCCCGCTGAGCTTTCTCGCTGTCGTTACCGGCAATTGTCACGGTTCCGTCGTCTTCGATGTCAATTTTGACACCGGTTTCTTCGGTGATGGCTTTGATTGTTTTGCCACCTGGCCCAATTACCAAACCGATAAATTCTGGATCGATTTTCAGGGTTAGCAAGCGCGGCGCAAACGGCGACATTTCCTTGCGGGGAGTGTCGATGGTTGCTAGCATTCTTTCTAAAATGTGCAGTCTGGCGGGTTTGGCTTGGCGGATAGCATTGGCTATGACATCTAAGGGCAAACCTTTGATTTTCATGTCCATTTGCAAAGCAGTAATTCCGGTGTCGGTACCGGCTACTTTGAAGTCCATGTCGCCTAGGAAGTCTTCAATTGCTTGAATGTCTGTCAAAATTCGGACTTCATCGCCTTCTTTGATTAATCCCATTGCCGCGCCGCTGACTGGTTGGGAAAGGGGAACGCCTGCATCCATTAATGCTAGTGTCGATCCGCACACTGAACCCATTGATGTTGAACCGTCGGAAGAAAGGATTTCGGAGACTACGCGAATTACGTAGGGGAAATCTTCTTTTGATGGCAAAACTGGGACTAGGGCGCGTTCTGCTAGGGCTCCGTGACCGATTTCTCGGCGTCCGGGCGATCGCATCGGTTTAGTTTCTCCGACGGAAAACGGCGGGAAATTGTAGTGATGCAAGTAGCGTTTGTCTTGCTGCGGGTGCAAGTCGTCTCCTAAATCTTGGGCGTCGCCGGGGGTTCCCAGGGTTGCTGTGGACAAGACTTGGGTTAACCCGCGATTGAACAGCGCACAGCCGTGTACTCGCGACGGCAGCACCCCTACGCGACAAGAAACGGGTCGCACCTCGTCTAGCTTGCGGCCGTCTACACGAACGCCTTCTTCGAGGATTTGTTTCCGCATCATTTTTTTGGTAACGTCTTTGAAAACGTTGCCAATTGTCTTGCTGTTGGCGCCGGCGGCTACTTTGATCGGATCGTCTTCGGCGAGTTCGGCGATCGCAGCTTCGACTTCATTGGCTTTCACTTCGTCTAAAGCCGCATTCCGTACTGTTTTGTCTTTTTCAAATTTTGACAAAATGATGCGGATTGGTTCTTGGGCGCGATCGCGAATAAAGTTTTCCAAGGCCATATCTGGCGATGGCCGTTCCTCTACCACCAAATCGATGCCCAATTCCTCCATAATTTCGCGCTGGGCTTGAATCAAGTCGCAGGCTGCTTCGTAGCCGAAGTCGATCGCCTCGATGATATCTTGTTCCGGCAATTGGTTGGCGCTGGCTTCCACCATGATTACTCCGTCTGGAGAACCGGCTACCACGAGATCCAACTCGCCTTCTTTGATTTCGCTGTAGGTTGGGTTGATGATGAAATCGTCCCCTACCAAGCCGACTCGCACTGCAGCCATCGGCCCGTAAAACGGCATTTTCGCCAGCAGGATCGCTACTGAAGCCCCCGTTACCGCCAAAACGTCCGGCGGCACTTGTTCGTCCATCGACAGGGTTGTGGCTACAACTTGGATGTCATCTCGCAGCCAGCTTGGGAATAGCGGGCGCAGCGGGCGATCGATCAAACGCCCCGTCAAAGTCACTTTTTCTGGGGGACGCCCTTCCCGGCGCAAAAATCCACCGGGAATTTTACCGCCTGCGTACAGTCTCTCTTCGTAATCCACCAACAGGGGCAGGAAATCTATTCCTTCTCTCCCCTGCGATCGAGTGGCCGTCACTAAAACGGCCGTGTCACCCGACTGAATCAAAACTGCACCGCCTGCTTGAGGCGCTAGTAAACCAATCTTCAGTCTAATATCCCTTCCATCGAAGGATATTGACTTGTCTATCTCTACCATGTAGGATTGCTTCCTTATCTACCACATTCTTTCTCTGTCGGGATCGTAACATTACCACAGGATGTTTGAAAGTCCAATGCCAAAAGAGAGAGAGATTATTCGGTATTCTGGGTCGATCGGCGGCACGGCTCTTGTAAGCATTTATACTCTGCGATGCTGTTTGGGATTGTGGAATCGACGATCGGGTCGATCGCCCGCCAAACGTCTGAAATAGGTGGTAGGATCTTGATTCCGACGCAAGAGCGTTGGGAACTGGAAATGGAAATTGGGCTTTGATAGCATTGGGTATGGGAACTCACATCTTGCACCATTGTCAAGAACAGGCCGGACAGCCTGTTCCCAAACGCTACAAATACGACTTCGGCCGAATGAATTTCGATGTCTAAAACAAACAGAATAACTGTAGCAATATTTTATAAATTTGGTATAACTAATAACTAATAGTGCTGTTGCAGTATATAAATTATCTGTGAAAAAACAATCAAAGTTTTGTGGGGTGGGCATCCTGCCCGCTCTAAACCTACAATTTAAATGTCCGACAACTTAAAAAATAACTAATATTAAAAATGGCAATTTTACACGGTAGTTGGATCGTCGATTCACAAAAAGATGGCTTATTTATTTGGGGAGAAACTTGGCGCAAAGTTGTGGCGATCGATGCCATTGAATCAGAAATAAGTCTGCCGCATCCCTTGGCAATGACGGAAGCGGAATTGAAGATTTTCGTAAAGTCCTTGCAGCAGTCGGGTAAACTGAACTGGCAATTACCCGAAACTGCAGAAATTTTGGAGAAAACTCAGAAAACTAAACGATCGCCCAAAACTCCAACCGCAGCATTTCCGACGGAAAATTTATCGATTCAGAAGCAAGTTCGGGCGATCGCACTTCCCACCAAAATCTCGGAATCCAACGCAACTATTATGCCGCAGCACTCAGCCGCAGCATTAGAGGAACCAGCCCAAATCGATGAAATTTACCTTTATCCCTGGCAAGTTGAGGGTTATTTTCTAAACCCTCAAGCAGCTTTTGTTTTCTTGCAATCACTACCGCTAAACAGCACAGAAGCAGATTATTTTGTCGGCTCTGATTTGCGTTTTTGGTCTCATATTTCTAGGTGGGGTTTGGATTTGTTGGCGAGGTGCAAATTCTTGCCGGCATTGGAGAGGCAATCTGATGGTTTGGCTGTGGCTAAATGGCAACCTTTGTTAGACAGTTCGACAGATATTCTCCGTCTCGCTACTTTTTCTAAGCAAATGCCTACAGCTTGTAGAATGTATCAATCGAAGGAAGAAGGTTCGGCAGCGAGCAATGTGCGGGATGTAACGGATGTAATAAAAGAAGGTTCGCCAGAAAGTAAGGTACGGGATGTTGCGGTGGATTTGCCAGTGGGGGCGCAGGAGTTGGTTTTGGGGTTTTTGAGTAGTGTGGTAGATGGTGAAGTGCGATCTGCTGCTGGCTCAACTTTAGACATCAAAACACTTTCTCCAACCCGCGAGTGGCTGCAAGCTTTGCAACAAGAATCTGGAGTGGTGCAAGCAGAATCAGCCGCTTTAGAAAAGTTGGCAAACAAGCTTGTTGCTTGGACTTCGCCGCTGCAAAACCAACTGTCTGAACAAAGTCAGTTTCGCACTTGTTTTCAACTTATTCCGCCGTCTCCGGGTAAGGTTAATTGGAGTTTGAATTATTGTTTGCAAGCAGTAGATGAAACGGATTTTTTGGTGGATGCTACAACTGTTTGGAACAATTCTGTTGAACGTTTGGCCTATGCGGGGCGGACAATTGAATTGCCACAAGAAACTTTGCTGGGAGGGTTGGGTTTAGCATCGAAACTTTATCCGTTAATTGAACCGAGTTTGCAAGCACAGCGGCCTCAATTTTGTCAATTAAATCCGCTGCAAGCTTACGAGTTTATTAAGTCTGTGGCTTGGCGGTTTGCTGATAGCGGGTTGGGTGTGGTTTTGCCGCCTAGTTTGACAAAGGCTGATGG
>NZ_JADEXD010000061.1 GCF_015207285.1 Tychonema sp. LEGE 07203
GGGCATAGGGCGAGCGCGAAGCGGAGGGATGGGGCATACCTCACTTTTTGGAGCAAGGCTGTATTAGTTATTGTTACCAACCAATAACCAATAACCAATAACCAATAACCAATAACCAATAACCAATAACCAATAACCAATAACTAATGACTAATAACCAATAACTAATGACTAATGACTAATGACCAATAACTAATGACTAATGACTTCTTCTATAACATTTGCAATTGACTATCATGCAAACTACAGAAAACACAGTCAAAATTGCCCTCGCGCCGGGAAATTTGCGCCGCGTTCACCATATCGCTTTAAATGTGCGAGATATGAAAGCTTCCCGCCACTTCTACGGTACTGTTCTCGGCTTGCACGAACTCGCAGGCGCAGAAATTCCGGCAAGTTTAACAGAAATGGTAGCTGCCGGTAAAGTGGCTAATTTCATTACTCCAGACGGGACTGTAATTGATTTGTTTTGGCAGCCAGACTTGGAACCGCCAAACCCTGACCCGGAGAAGGCTTTTACTCGCGCTAATCACTTGGCTTTTGATATCGAGCCGGATTTGTTCGATCGCGCGATCGAAGTGCTAAAATCTAATCAAATTGCGATCGACAGCGGCCCCGTCACCCGCGCTACAGGACGCGGCATTTACTTTTACGATCCAGACGGATTTATCATCGAAATCCGCTGCGATCCCGTTTAAACAGGCGCTATTGGGCTTTCGGCGATCGGCTTTGCACGCTCTGCATTTACTAGATTTAGAGTTGTTTCACTTTCCTCTTTGCTAATAGGTTGCTTCGGCCAAGTAAACCGAAAAATTGCTCCTTCACCTTCTGCAGACTCCAGCAAAATACTGCCACCTTGACCTTCGACAATTTTCTTTACCAGCGACAAACCAATGCCAGTATTTTCAACTTTATCGCGAGCTTCCAAGGTCTGAAAAATCACAAAAACTTTATCGTGATATTCAGCAGCAATCCCCGGCCCGTCATCGGCTACTGAGAATTCATAAAAATCATCTAACTCTTTAACCGATATATTTACATGACCGGATTCAGCTCGATTGTGCTTGATGGCGTTGCTAATTAAATTAGCAAAAACCTGCTGCAGCGCCAATTTTTCGGCGACAAAAGTTGGCATTCCCGGTTCAACTTTCACCTCAAATCCCGCCGGCGGTGCAAAGGAATCAATAATTTCTGCTAATAAATTCTCAACTTTTACGGTTTCTGAAGGTACTTGAATGCGCCCGACGCGGGAATATTGCAGCAGTCCCTCAATCAATCCTTCCATCCGGTGAACTCTGCCGCGCAGCAGGTTCATTTGGTGCAGAGTATCCTCTGTCATTGAGTCGCTGAGGTCTTCTTCTATCCAACTGCTGAGATTGGCGATCGCCCGGAGCGGCGCTTTCAAATCGTGAGAAACTACATAAGCAAACTGGTCTAATTCTTGATTCCGCTTTCTCAAAACATTCGTCGTTTTAGCCAGCGACTGCGCCATCCAACTCAATTCTTGAGCGTGCAACCTGAGCGATTCCTCAGCTTGTTTGCGTTCCCTAATATCTTCTATCACACCCATCAAAAATTGACTGCCGTTTTGTTCTAGCAGCAGCGAAACTGTCAAGTTTGCCCACACCAACTCTCCGTCTTGGCGGAGGTAGCGCTTTTCCACATGATAATTTTCAATTTCTCCTGCTAACAATTGGCGCAAAAGTTCCAGTTCCTTTTCTAAATCTTCGGGCCAAGTAATGTCCTGAAATCTTTTTTGAATCAATTCTTGGCGGCTGTAGCCCAAAATTTCGCAAAGTTTTTGATTGACTAACACAAATTTGCCTTCTACAGTGGCTTGGGCCATGCCGACTGCTGCTTGTTCAAAAGTATGGCGAAACCGTTGGGCGCTTTCGGCTAAGGCAATTTCTGAGCGTTTGCGATCGCTAATATCGTTGCTTATTTCTAAAATAGCTGCGGGTGTGTCTTGCTCGTCGCGCTGCAAAGTCCAGCGGCTGGCCACCGTTATTTTTGTGCCGTCTTGCTTGGTACGCATTAGTTCTCCTTGCCAAGAACCCTGTTCAAAAAGCACTTGTTGAATTTCCTCGAAAGGTTGCGTCCATTCTGTTTGCAAAAGAGCGTGAATATTTTTTCCTATTGCTTCCGACTTCCGCCACCCGTAGAGCCACTTCGCCCCCAAATTCCAATAAAAAATCTCTCCGTTCAAGTCTAGTACCGCGATCGTATCGTTGGCCAAATCCAGCATTTGCGCTTGTTTGCGAAGAGTTTCCTCAGTTTGTTTCCTGCCTCTGACATCGCGGCAAATTGCAATAAACAATCGTTGATTTGCCAGACGCATTTCGCTGATGGCTAACTCCATCGGAAACTTGGTTCCGTCGCTGCGAATTCCAACTGTTTCTTGTTGGTAAGTCTTCAGTTTAGCATGGGGATTTAACACAAAATATTCTACTGAATAATCCCCAACGCTGCTGTGCGGCTGCGGTTGAGCTATCAGCTTGCGGAGGTTCGAGCCAATTGCGCGATCGGTCCTTCGACCAAAAATTTTTTCTGCTGCCGCATTAAAAGACTCAATATTTCCCCGTTCGTCCAAAGTTATAATCCCGTCAGCCGCATTATCTACCACAGCTTGAATGCGGGTTTTGCTTTCTTGCAAGCCAGCTTCCCGCTTCTTCAATTCCTGGTCTAAACTATCAAATAAATACCAGGAAGCCACGCCACCCAAACAGCCGACAAGCAAACCACCTACTTGCAGGTAATTAGTTAAATCTCTCAACTCCCGTATTTGTCGCTCTTGAACTTTCTGATAAGCTTCGTTTGCCCCAGCAAAGGCATCGATTTTTTCGCGCAGCTTACTCATCTTCAATTGGCCTTGAGCCAACACCTGAATTATTTCCGGAGACGGCAATTTTGTTTCCGAACTTTCAAGCTTATTTAAAGTATTTTGCAACAGATTTATGTATTGTTCGGTACTTTTTTTTATTTCTTCAAATTCCTTAAATTCTGATTGATTTTCTCGCAGCATAAACTTGAGTTCAGCCAGCAGCGGAGGTACATTTTTTTGGGCTTCTAAGTATGGTTGTAAAAAATCGCGGCGCTTCGTCAACCCGTAACCCCGAATTCCGGTTTCTGCATCCACTACCGCTGTTAACAAGCGGTTAGTTTCCTGAAGTATTTCCTGATTAATATTTGCTCGCTTTCTGATCTGTATGGCATTCTCCCGGAATCCTGAAATCGCTATCAGCGAAGTAAATAGACAAATCAGGGGGATAGCAACGATGACTGTTCCCCGCTGGCGAATTGGTCGGTTTGTCCAGATCGGTTGGACGAAGCGATCGAGCAAATACTTCACGGATCTTGAAGGAGAAAGTTTGCTGGCAGTATATCGCTTTTTGGCAATTTATGCTATGGATTAAGTTTTTTTGGTTGGGCGATCGCCCGGGCGCAACCGTGGAAACTAGATTAGGCCCGCGGCAATTGCTACCTGCCCAGAGTCACAACAGATTTTTTAGCCGGCTTTTTAAATGGAGGCAAAGAGAAGGCAAGAGGTTTTTTCGGCAGCAAGATTGCGGGCGAAGCAGAAATATTTGTTTGTACTTTAGCTTCGTTTTCGCTTTCGGCTTTTGCTGTCAAACTAGAGTCTGTTTTGCAAGGGTTCTCAACTGTTGGGACTACGGTAGTCCACCTGCCTGTAGCGGGATCGCGATGACAAGTGAAAGGATTTGTTTTTAGCGGTTGACTGCAAGGTTTAATCATGTAGATGCACTCCTTTGATTCTGAAAACTTGCGCGCTGTCGAAGGCGGCATTGCTATGAAGCTAATAGAGGCAGCAGTTTAAAGGCGATCGGGAGGCGGGAAAAGGGGCAGATTGTGTTTCTGCGTCCTTAGACTTTTGATAATTCCTGATTTCCTGTTAACTTTTGCCTTTTACTGGTTAGCGACCATAGCATTACTTTTACCAAATTGTCTTTATACAAGCAATCCCCCACTTCCCTTAATCAGGTTGAGGTGCGACTTTTTGGATGCAGGCAGGCGATCGGTCCTGCTTGAGACAGAAGTTTAAGATAATATTAGGTATTCTAGGCCGATCAAAAATATTATTGTGTGATGAGTAACAGAGGTCGATCGCGATCGGTGTCACACTTAAAAAGAGAATAGGTAATTGGGAACAGGCAACCCGTAATTGGGAATAGGCAATAGGGAATAGAGAATCGGTCATCGGGCATCGGGAATCGGTAATTATTCTCTCTTGCATCTGATATCAATTCCGGTTGCACTCCTCATGATGTTAACTGTTAACAGTCAACAGTTAACAGTCAACAGTCAACGCCTGAATTTACTATTCCGATGAAGAGAGGATTTGATATGATATCATTTCCGGCTATCGGTATTGTTCAAACTCTCAACAGCCAACAGCCAAGAGTCAACAGCCAACAGCCAACAGTCAACAGCCAACAGCCAACAGCCAACAAAAGTGCAAGCGGCATTGATATTACCGAACGTCTTCCTTGCTTCTAACTAATATCAACTTTTGCCTTTAATTTAACAGTAAAAGTAGAGCCAACACCCAACTGACTCTCAATAGTGACATCGCCGCCCATCATCTGACAAAACAAGCGGCTAATCGTCAATCCCAAACCGGTGCCGCCGTACTTGCGAGTAGTCGAAGCATCGCCCTGCACAAAAGGTTGAAACAAACTCTGCTGCTGCCCGGCAGACATTCCAATCCCAGTATCAGATACCTGCAAATAAACCCAATCGCTGCCGCCTGCTGGTTCCCTAGTCGCACTCAGCAGCACTGTTCCACCTTCGGTAAACTTCAAGGCATTCGAGAGCAAATTGAACAGAATTTGCCGGACTTTAGTTAAATCTGCATACATCACTCCCAAATTTGGAGAGTAAGAAACTTGCAATTGATTGTGATTTTTTTCGGCCAAAGGGTGCAAAGTTGCAACGACTTCTTCGATTAAATTACCGATATCAAATTTTTCTAAGTAAAGCTCCATTCGACCGGCTTCTATTTTAGAAAGGTCGAGAATATCGTTAATTAAAGTCAGCAAGTGTTTGCCTGCGTTGCGAATTTTTTGGGTATCGGGAATGATGTTTTTTAGTCCCGATTCGAGTGCTTCTTCTTGTAGCATTTCGCTGTAACCGATAATGGCGTTGAGTGGAGTCCGCAGTTCGTGGCTCATATTGGCTAAAAAAGTGCTTTTAGCTCTGGAAGCTGCTTCAGCTTTGTGCAAGGCTTCTTGCAAAGCTATTTCGGCTCTTTTGCGCTCGGCAATTTCGATGCGGAGCAGTTTGTTGGCGGCGGTGAGTTGAGCGGTGCGCCGATCGACTGTCATTTCTAGCTGAGCTTTGGCTTTGGAAAGTGCTTCCTGAGCGCGCTGGCGTTCAAATCCTTCGATCGCCAGCGCGACCAAATTTGCCAAAGAATCGGCGAAGGTGCGTTCCTCCAGAGCCCACTGGCGGGGCGCGCCGATATGTTCCAAAGAGAGGATGCCCACGATCTGGCCGCCGAGCCTAATTGCTACATTTAAGATCGATGAATTTGGTTTGCTCTTATTCGGCAGCACGGCGGAGTGTTCGGCTACCGAAGATGAGCCGCACAAATTTGTTTCAACATCATCTAATGATGAAAGTTCTAAATCGCTGGCGGCCGATATAGACTGGCGGCTCAAATGATTCTCGCTGGCGCGATCGTACAAGTCGAGACAAACTAATCTGAGGCTGGGGATTTTTTGCTTGAAATGATTCACCTTAGCTGCGTGTTGCGCCCCGGCCGGCGTTTCTGTCTCGATTGCTTCTGTTTGGTTCTGGGCGATCGTTCTGCGGGTAAAATTTAGCTGGGGTTCGATCGAGCAGCCGCTGCCAAATCTGAGATGGTTGTAAAGCCAGACGCTGACTTTTTCCACTTCCAAAGTGCGGGCTGCCGCCTCGGTAATTTCGCGAATTCCCACATTCAGCGCACCGCTGTTGAAAGTCCTCTGCCGGCCCAGCCGCAACAAAGCCAGACTCTGGCGGCGGAGTCGCTTTTCGCTTTCTTGGAGGGTTTGTTCTGCTTGCTTGCGGTGCGTCATGTCGTACAAGACGCACAATGCTGTCTGTTCACCCTTAAACAGCAGGGATTCAACCGAGATCGTCGCCCAGAAGGGAGTACCGTCTGACTTTTTGCACTGGAGTTCGTAGTTTTGCAGGTATCCGTCTTTGGCGAGGAGCTCGAGTACGTGGGGGCGATCGTCCGGGTTGAAGTAAAAGTCTGGGGTGCTGCAGCCGATCAATTGTGCTAGGGGTATGTTGAGGAGAGAAGCCAATTGAGAGTTCGCATACATGATTCGGCCGTCACAGAGGCGAGAAACCAATACCGGAACGGGAGTTGCTGAGGCGATCGCCCGAAACTGCTCTTCGCTCGATCGCATTGCCACATCAGCTTGAGAGAGCAAGTGAGCTTCCATCGCATCCGAATGTTCGGCGGTGCTCTCCAGCAAAATTTCTAGGTCAGCTTTTTCGCGCTTCAAGTTTTCAAGTTCCGCACTCAGCCGCTGAACGTCCAAAAGTAGCTGTTCTCTCGATGGTTCTTCCTGCATAACAATTGACAGTTGGTATTTTTAGTTGGTTCGGAAGTTTTTTAAGGTTCGGTGCTAAGTTAACTATGACTTATTCTGATTCACTTGAGTCCCCCCTATCCGGGTTCTCGGACTTGGCACCGGACTCACCTCGAGCTTTTCCATTAATTATTCCAATTCTAAATGCACCGCAGGCATCAGCCGCTGCAAGTTCTTCAGGGATTTTCCCTGCCAGGGTATCTGTTTAGAGCCTTTTATGGCGATTTGAATATTTTTTTGCTGGCGCACTTTGATGACAAATTTTGAGAGTATGTTAATTCCGGAACTATTTAAGAATTCTAGCTTTCGCAAGTCTAAAGTAATCGTGTTTGGACAGGAGTCTGCAACGAAGTTGAGCAGTTCGACGATCGGCGCGTATTCTTGAGCCAGACTGAGCCGGAACGAGCCGCAGCAGGTGACTGTTTGGGTAGCGCGATCGTACAGAATGGTATAATCTTTGGTCTGAATCTCCATACTTTTGTTCAGTTGCCCGTTGTGAACGGTAAATAAGCTGCGACTGCGGTAGCTAGGTACCAGCGCGTCGAGCAGGAGCGATCGAATTTATGCCGAAAGCCTGTTGCCCAATGCTTTTTTTCGTGCAAGCTGCACTGCATCTACTGCCAACTCTATCATTCTCCCAGGGCATTTATGAGTGATTTTGCGATCGCTGGCGTTGCAAGTTGTGGGAGTATGCGAGACCAGCTTTTGCTGAAGTTCCGAGTTATCAATTCAGTTTGTTTTTTCGGTTTGCTATTGACAAAATTGCCAAATTGTGAGAATAATTTCACATCTAGCACCGCAGTGAGTTGGAGAATATTTAATGGCAATTTCTGAAATTACAGAAAAGCTTTTGGCTGCTAAAAAAGCTAAAGGAATTAGTTTGGCTCAATTGGAAAAAATTTTGGGTCGCGACGAAGTTTGGATTGCTGCGGTTATTTACCGTCAAGCTACGGCATCGGTAGAGGAAGCAGAGAAAATTGTCTCGGCATTGGGACTCGAAAGCGAGATGGCTGCGGTGCTGAGCGAACCTCCGTTAAAAGGATCTTTGGATGGTGCCGTTCCGGTAGACCCGCTAATTTATCGCTTCTATGAAATCATGCAGGTGTACGGAATGCCGCTCAAAGCGGTAATCCACGAAAAATTTGGTGACGGGATTATGAGCGCGATCGACTTTACTTTAGATGTGGAGAAAGAAGCAGATCCAAAAGGCGATCGAGTAAAAATAATTATGTCAGGAAAATTTTTGCCCTACAAGAAATGGTAAGCCGTTCCCGGTTTGCTCCTAACAAAAATTAACAATTAAGAATTTGGTCGCAGGGCTGACGACTAATGACCGTGCCTCAAAAGTGCTAACTTAGAAATAGAGAGCGCGAAGCTTGACAGGTAAAAAATTGAGACTAGCCCCTGACTTAACTCGTGTATATCCCCAAGTTTTAGACGAAGGTTGAACCTCCAAAATTTATTTGTGGAGTCAATCTAAAATCTAAAATCTAAAATCGATAGACTGGCTTGGGTGTTCGATACGGAAATTTTTCTAGGGCAAAGATATCGATAACTTCCCCAGTCAAAACAAGCAACCGCAACCGCAACCCTAAAGTAAGAGGCAAATATGTCAAAGTATGACTCCAATCTCAGATGCTCCTTTTGCGGCAAGTCGCAGGAGTACGTCCGCAAGTTAATAGCTGGGCCCGGCGTTTACATTTGCGATGAATGCGTGGAATTGTGCAATGAAATTTTAGAGGAGGAATTTTTTGACTCCAGCAAAACAACACTTGGTCAACAGATTCCCCAGTCAGAGGTGCGAGAGTCTCAGGGACAAGGAACGAAACGCCCGGGTCGATCGAACAAACCTTCTAAAATAACTTTAGCTCAAATTCCCAAACCCACTGACATCAAACAACATTTAGACAACCACGTCATCGGGCAGCATTCAGCCAAAAAAGTCCTTTCTGTAGCAGTTTACAACCATTACAAGCGGTTGAGCGCCGACCAAGCCAAAGACAGCGCCAAATCTTCCCCTGACAGCGATGTCGAACTGCAAAAATCCAACATCATGCTAGTCGGGCCCACAGGTTGCGGCAAAACTTTGTTAGCGCAAAGTTTGGCGCAAATGCTCGAAGTGCCGTTTGCAGTAGCCGACGCGACAACCCTAACAGAAGCTGGATATGTCGGCGACGATGTAGAAAATATCTTGCTGCGGCTGTTGCAAATGTCGGATTTTGATGTCGAATCGGCGCAGCGCGGGATTATTTATATTGATGAAATTGACAAAATTGCTCGCAAAAGCGAAAACACTTCGATTACCAGAGATGTATCGGGAGAAGGAGTGCAGCAAGCGCTGCTAAAAATGTTGGAAGGAACGGTGGTTAACGTGCCCCCGCAAGGCGGCCGCAAACATCCTTACCAAGATTTTATTCAAGTTGACACGAGCAAGATTCTATTTATTTGTGGCGGTGCTTTTGTCGGCTTGGAAAAAATAGTTGAACAGCGTTTGGGTAAAAAATCCTTGGGCTTTATTCAGCCAACAGAAAGCGACAGCAATTTGAGTTTGCCGGCGAAGGACAAGCGGGCGGCTGATATTTTGCAGCAGGTACAGCCCGACGATTTAGTTAAGTTTGGTTTGATTCCTGAATTTGTCGGGCGGATTCCGGTGGTGACGGTGATTTCGCCGCTGGATGAAGCAGCGTTGATACAGATATTGACCGAGCCCCGGAATGCGCTGGTGAAGCAGTATCAAAAGCTGTTGAAGATGGACAGTGTGGAGTTGGAATTTGAGCCGGATGCGCTGCGGGCGATCGCCCAGGAGGCCTACCGCCGCAAAACCGGCGCGAGAGCTCTCCGCAGCATTTTAGAGGAGTTAATGCTGGATGTGATGTACGAGTTGCCTTCTCGCAAGGATGTTGCTAACTGTACGATTACCAAGGAAATGGTCGAGAAGCGATCGACTGCGGAATTGCTGTGGCATCCCGCATGGCGGAAGCACGAAACAGCTTAATTTATGAGGTGGGCAATGCCCACCTTGTTTTTTAAGGTAATATAAATCATACCAAATCAATTAGCATCGGAACTATCGATCTCTTTCTTCTCTTCCTCTGCGTTCTCTGTGGCCTCTGCGGTTAAATAATTCCGATGCAACAATTGATATCACTCGACGATTGAAATAGCTTCATACTTATTTCTGACTCAATATTTCCAAAAACTCCTGCACAACTAAATCGGGTTGTTGGCTGCATCGGGTAGAATCGTAATGCTTGATAAGACTGATGCCGGAATCTATTAAAAGCCCGCACATTTCATCTTCAGTGCTGTTTTGATGGGATGATTCGCTGTCAATTTTCAGCATTCCTAACTTGTTTTGGTGGAATATCAGAAAGTCAGCTTCTTGGTTTTGTCTTCCTTCCGGTGTTGCGAGTCGGAGTTGGGAGTTGGGGATGAAGAGTGTGGAAGTGCGATCGAGCATTTCGGCTATTTTCACTTGTGCGTCGCAGTGAAAGCAAAAACCGTTCCAGTCAATTTCTTTGTTTGAGTTAGATAATTCAGTTTCATTATTAGAAGTTATTTTATCTAAATCTGCTTGACCATAATCAGCTTCATTCAAGTTTTCGAATAATCTAGCGCCACTTAAGTTTGCGCCGCTGAGATTTGCACCGCTGAGGTTAACTTCGATGGTCAGATTGCGCTGTAAATTCACTTGACTTCGCCGTAGATATCGCTTTAATACAGATTTAAGATTATCTTTTTTGACTTTTTCCTCTAGTGCTTTTGAAAGTAGTTTCCACAGTTTAGCACCAGCATCTTTGATATAATCGTATTCATATTCAGTGCTGGCTGCAATTTCTTTATAAGACCTTCCTTCCCAAGATTGACGAAATACTAGCTCTTGAACTTTGTTGAGGCGATCGTAGTTGAGGGCTGTTTCTGCGATCGTGATGGCTTCGTCAACGGTCATCTATCAAAGTCCTCCCACAGCTAAAACCTTTCCAATACCAGATTATAGCGCAATAGTCAGTCCTGGACGCATCAAAACCCAAGAAACCGGGTTTTTCACCGATCTTCAAGGCTATGATGCAATATTTTATTAAAAAAACCCGGTTTCTGCCTAAGTCCTAAATAGTCTAACCACTTAGTGCCTACCCTTGGTTATTACTTTTATATTACTTTTATATTACTTTTATATGGCTTAAGACTGATGTGGATTTGCTAAACTGCAATGTAATCACTACAAACAGTGTTGACCCTTAAGTCTTGTACCAAACCTTAGTCTAGGTTGATTTTTGCCGACTATTAATTTAGTAATAGGAAATCTCATGCTAAATCAAAAGTTCATAACATTCAGTTTGATTGCCTTATCTTACCTTGGTAGTGTAGGAGTATTGTCTACTTTAACTACGGGCTGTGACTTAATTAAACAAGATAAATCCTTGTCTGCAAGTAAAGCAGAAAAAATAGTGAATAAATGGAAATCTTCTCGAAGTGGAACCATTCAGATATTAGGAGTACGCGAAAATCCAGATAATACTGCTGTAGCTACATTACAGGCTTCCAATTTAATAGTTAAAACAGACTTTATTGGCACAATAACGGAGAAAAACTTTTCGGGGCCGGGCGAAGCTAAATTCTCGCGCTATACCGATGGAAGTTGGGCGCTCACAGGATTGGTTTTTGGCAATGATATATTGGATAGCTTTTGGTTTAAGGATCTCAATATAAAAGATGATTAGGTGGAACCAAGCAAAAAGCTACGGTACTAGCTTGATGTCGCTCTCAACAACATCAGGCTAGTTATTAGAAAGCAATGTTACTGAACAACAATTATTAGTAGAAGAGGAAATCATTAATGTCATCTGGTGGTAGTCCAATACCTTGGAAAAAAATAGCGGGAGTTAGTCTTGTAGTAGTAACTACTTTCATTGGCATAGCCACCTTTCTTTTTGGAGATACAGTGCTGTGTAAGTTGAAAGGCGTTGATGTTGGCTTTCTGAAGTGTGATAATCCATCAGAGTCTAAAACTGCGACTGAAACCCCACCGTTACCCCCCAAATTTCCTCCTCCACCTGAGTCTCCCAAACCAGATCCTACTCCTTCGTCACCGACATCCACTTCTTCTCCAGCCCCAGTCTCGCCGCCAACTCGAACAGTATCTGTTGACGAAAAACGCTGCACAGTAGAGCAAAATGGCAGTACCATAAATATTGGTTTTTTGGAGGGATTTTGCCCCTTCGTTGGTAATCTTAGCTCTAATAATCTAGAGAACCGTTACCGTTTTAAGATAGATAATCCCAGTAATATAAGCTTGTTTTTAGATGACGTGAATAGCGAAGTACAAATGTCTTTATTCTCAGATAAAGATGGCACCGGAGTAACGGGAAATAATTATGGATATACATCTGCGTATAAGTCTAAATCAGGACTGATCAAACAAGAATTGGGCGTGGGCAGCTACATTCTTGTTGTGAGATTTAAAGCTAGAGACACCAACTATTCACTTCAAATTGTTAACGATACAAGTCAAGTTGAAAATATTGGTCTTTTGGAGCAAAAAACTGTCCCCAAAAATGGCAGTGTTAGTTTAAAAAAACGAGAGCAATTTTACAGTTTCCAACTAGGAAATCCTAGCAACATTAGTCTATATTTAGATGGCGTGAACAGCGAAGTACAAATGTCTTTATTCTCAGATAAAGATGACACCGGAGTAACGGGAAATAATTATGGATATACATCTGCTTTTTACTCAAAGCCAGGAGTAATTAAACAAGAGTTGGGAAGAGGTAATTACATTGTTGTTGTGCGGTTAAAAGCTAGAGAAACTGATTACAATCTTACTATGTCTGCTCCGTGAAATCATAGTACATAACATCTTAATAATTACGATCGCCCTTCTTCTTCTCAGCATTCTCTGACAGAGGGCGATCGAGCTGCAGGCGAGGCACTTTTAAATACACAGAACCACCAAAAGATGACAAATCTCTAGTTAGTATAGGTCGATTCTGATCTAGTTCTTTTGTAATTTTTTCACAGTGAGGACAAACTATTCCTGACGCTACAATACGAGCGTCGAAAGTAAATTTTTTGTTCAATTTGAGTACAAGTTTCAACCTTGACTCCCGGCAAGTCTAATAAATACTCTAAATGAAAGATCGTCACATTAATTGTATTGAACGATCTATTTTACACCATAAACTCAGGAGAGCCTTGCCAGCTACCAACCAGTTTGTCGATCGCACTTGCGATCGCCAACAACTCCATTTCACACCACCGCTTACCAACAATTTGCATTCCAATCGGTAAACCATTCTCCGTTTTTCCAATGGGAATTACTACCGCAGGATGTCCGCTCAGATTAAAAGGTATCGTATAAATACCGTTTGCTACTGCATGAGGATAGGATTTGCCATCAACATCAACGGCACTCCAAGCAGGACAATGAGTAAACGCAGCGGTTGCAGCAACAGGACAAAGCCATACATCCCACGGTTCTAATGCCTCATCCATACAAGCCGTGAAGCGATCGCGCTGTGTAAGTGCCTCGAAATATCCTTTTAAAGTTGGATTCAATAATTCTGGCAAAAAGCTGGCAAAATTACCTAATTTTCGGAGTTCCTTATCGCCCTGGGTGGCGGTACGAAAAATCAACTGCAAACTGCGACGGATATTATATCGATCGACTGGTTGAGCATACACATTCAGGTATGCTGAAACCCGTCCGTAAAGATTAAATATTTTTGTAAGATCAAATTCTTTGGGTATCCAAGGTTCGATTTGGACACCTGCGTTAGAGAGTTTCTGAGCCATCGACTGCATCGCAATTCTAATTTCAGCAGCAACGGGAACATCGGCCCACTCATCGCTCCAAGCGATTTTGAGATGCTGCAAAGGCTTACCAGAAGGTCGATCGAGCGGAATCGGCGGCACATCAGGGCGTCGCAGATCGGCGCCTGCAATTAACGAAAAACAGAGTTGGATATCTTCGATCGATCGCGCAAAACACCCCACAGTCATCATTTGGCGAATAGACAGTGGCATTCCCGGCACTTCAGGAATCTGCCCTGCTGTAGAAATACGGCGATCCGTCGGCTTTAAGCCATAAACACCGCAAAAATGAGCCGGTTGACGCACTGAACCCCCGAAATCGTTGCCCAAATCTAACGGTGAAAGTCCGGCAGCGACAGCAGCAGCACTACCTCCAGAACTGCCACCAGGAGTATAGTCAAGATGCCAAGGATTATTCACCCGTGGAAACAGAGAATTGGTGCTTTGATAATTGGCAGCCAATTCCGCCATATTGGTTTTTCCCATAATTACAGCACCTGCTGCCCGCAATCTCGCTACAGCAGTTGCATCCTGTTGGGGTACATAATCTTTGAGGGGAATATAGCCTGCTGTGGTGCGGAGTCCGGCTGTTTCAAAAATGTCTTTAATTGTGATAGGAACTCCATGTAAAGCACCCCAGTTTTCGCCTCTGGCTAAGGCTTCATCGGCAAGTTTTGCTCTAGTACGGGCATTGTCTTCATCCAGCGTACAAATGGCGTTTAGCTTTGAGTTGTGCTTGGCGATTTGAGTAAGGTAAGCATCGAGAACTTCGACGGCAGAGACTTGGCGATCGCGAATCATTCCCGCTAGCTGATGGGCGGAGGCAAAGGTCAGGCTACTCATAGGCAACAAACAGGTATTTCTCGATCGAGTTAATTATACTCACTTTTAGTTAATGACGAGCGATCGCATATCAAGCGGCTTTATCCGTAAATCCTGTTAATTGCAGACACAAGGTAGATAAGGGAGATAAGCAACATCAGGAGTTTAAGGAGTTTAAGGAGTTTAAAAATCCGAAATGAGTTTCAAAATATTTATGTTTAAAGACCGTATCTTCCCCGCATTGAAAATAAAAATATTCAATAATGATGACATAGCCGAGGGGAAAGAGCAAGTTAGGCGAGAATCGATCGGCCTATCAAAAGCTTACTTCTCTTCAATAATAAACTTGTGTAAATTGGAGAATCAAAAATGTCTGTATTACATCGCATTAAATCCGCCACATCTGTTTTATTAACCTTGGGAACAGTTGCCGGCACCGCAGCGCCGATGCTAGCACCCGCGCCTGCCTTGGCTCAGACAGCTTTTTCGGATGTTAATAACAACTACTGGGCAAAAGACTTTATTCAAGATTTGTCAGAAAAAGGCATTATCAAGGGATTTCCCGATCGCACTTTCCGCCCGGATGCACCCGTAACGCGGGCTGAATTTGCGGCAATGATCCGTTCTGTGAAAAAGGCAAAAACCCGCAATGCTGCTAGGTTTGCCGATGTCCCTTCCAGTTTTTGGGCCAGCGGGGCGATCGCCGAAGCATACGAAATGGGATGGATGTCTGGCTATCCCGGCAATGTTTTCAGGCCAATGCAGCAAATTCCTCGCGTGCAAGTTGTAGTCGCTTTAAATAACGGACTTGGCTATGAGCCTACTTGCAATTTTCAAGATGTTCTCAGCTACTACAATGATGCGGGCGAGATTCAAAATTATGCTGTCAAAAGCGTTGCTGCTGCGACTGAAAAACAGTTAGTTGTTAGCTACCCAAATCCTAAATCTCTCAAGCCCAACAAATCAGCAACGCGGGCTGAAGTAGCTGCTTTTATCTATCAAGCGTTAGTCAGTACCAATCAAGCAAGAGCAATTAATTCTCCTTACATTGCTAAGACTGATATTGGCCAGTCTGTTGCTGTGAAAATTCCTAGCGGGGTGACTATTCCCATCGAGTACAAAAAAGGCAAGATTTTGCTCGCCCCCAATGACAAGTCTCCGATTACGCTGACTGTGGCTGCGGATATTGCAGGGAATAATGGCCAAGTGCTGATACCCGAAGGCTCGAAAATTAGCGGCGAATTGCGATCGACTGCTTCGGGCGTTCAGTTTGTGGCTCAAGAATTAAGTATCATCAACGGTAGCAGAGTGCCTCTGAATGCTACTTCGTCAGTGATTACTCGGAAAGAAACTGTGACTAAGGGCGTGAATGTGGGGAATCTGATTAAGAATACGGCGTTGGGTGCAGCAGCGGCGGCGGCGATTGCAGGAGTGACGGGCGATCGGGCGATCGCAACTGAAGAGGTGTTAGGCGGTGCGGGAATCGGGACTTTAATCGGGGTATTTTTGGGTAAAGATAAAGTCGATTTGTATGCTGTTAATCCCGACACTGATTTAGATTTGCTGTTGAATTCAGACTTGGTAGTTACTGCTGCGAATACAGGTATCTGTAGCAATCGATAGAAGCAACAGTTAGCCCCGACGAGGTATTCAGAAACCGGGTTTCTTTCTAGATTTCTCGTCACTCAACCAAAAAATTCGTAGAAACCCGGTTTCTCGCCCCAACGCGATCTTCAGAAACCGGGTTTCTTTCTAGATTTCTCGTCACTCAACCAAAAAACTCGTAGAAACCCGGTTTCTCGCCCCGACGCGATATTCAGAAACCGGGTTTCTTTCTAGATTTCTCGTCACTCAACCAAAAAACTCGTAGAAACCCGGTTTCTCGCCCCGACGCATAATTCCTGCAATCGTAACTTTCTACGGACATCCCAAACTTTCTCGTGTAGAAACTCCCGTCACGGGATTGACACCATCTGCTGTTTCGCACAGGATATTCACTTGATAAGCATCGATAATCGCGTCAGTAAAATCAGCGCCAGAAATTGCAGCATCAAAAAACCGAGTTCGTGTCATAATTGCTTCTGTGAAATTAACATTGGTCAAATTCGCGCCGTCAAATGTAACTCTATCTGCTAAAGAACCGGAGAGATTAGCACCTGACAAGTTGGCATTTAGCAAAACTCCTTTAGTCAAAATCGCATTGCTTAAATCAGCGCCTTGAAAGTTGGTTCTCCGCATTTCGGCCGCGACAAATGTTCCGCCCGCTAAGTCAGAATTGGAAAAATCGCGATCGGACAAATTAATATTTGTGTAATTAACATTAAGTTTCGGCAGCGCCAATGCAGGAGTAGCACTCAGAAGCACCCATCCAAAAGCCAACACTAAACTTAAAATCAGGCTCAAAAAAATTCGGAATATTCTTTTCATGATGATGGGAATTGTTGATTGTTGACTGTTAACTGTTAGCTGTTGACTGTTGACTGTTAGCTGTTGGCTGTTAACTGTTGGCTGTTGACTGTTGACTGTTGACTGTTAACCATCAACTAACAACTAACAACTAACAATTAACAACTAACAACTGCCAACTAACAACTAACAACTGCCAACTGCCAACTGACTACTGACTAATTAAAATCGCTTTACCCAATCTTCGCCGATGCGGAGTGTCAAGTCAGAATCTATTTCCCCAGTAGAAGATGCTTCAATTTTACCATCGCCTAGTGCTTTTTGCAGGAGATTTGCTGCTGCTAAATCGCCTTGCTGGACGATAATTTGACTTTGACGCTGCTTGTCTGGCCAATCTTTGACTACAGATACATTAGAAAAGCCATTTTTTCTGAGAAATTCAGCAACGTTTTTGGCAGTTGTCGGTTTGCTAGAAGCGTTTTGGACGGAGATTTTGAGGTTGGCGGGCGAAACTGACTCGCTGGAATTGGGAAATTGCCCGATCGCCAAATCCGGCACTCCTTGCTGGAAATATTGTGTCATAATCCGATCGCGCCCCGCAACATCTAAAATCCAATAACTCCTCAAATCCGCTTGTCCTGAGCTAGAACGTCCGGGTAACATCACCATCTTAAAATTATCTCGATCCAATTGCAAACCAAAATTTGTCAGCGTCAATATTTCCTCAAAATTTAGGTTTGTATCCACATATTTTTGCATCAATCGCACAATTTGTGGCAAGCGCACCAATACAGATGGACTTGTGAAGCGGTTGCGAATAGCTTGAATTAAAGATTGTTGTCGCTGAATGCGGCCGATATCTCCTAAGCCATCGTTACGAAATCGAGCAAATTGTTCTGCTTTTTCTCCGTCGAGAGTTTGCCATCCCTGTGCTAAGTTTATTTTTAACTTTTGGGCGGTATCTGTATAAGACATCGCGCGAGGTACAAATACCTCAACTCCTCCCAACAAATCGACTAATTCCCGAAACGCACCGCTGCTGACTCGCACGTATCTGTCAATTGTCACATTGTTCAAGATACTGCTAACCAATCGCACCGCCAAAGCCGAACCTCCTCTAGCATTAGCTTCATTAATTTTGCTAAAACGAATTCCGGGAATTTGGACTTTAGTATCTCGCGGAACTGAAACCAAACTAATAGATTTATCTCTAGGATCGAGGTGAAATACGAGTATTGTATCGCTGCGACCTTCAAAAATTTTAGGGGAATTTGCAGCGGTTTGCGGTACGCGGTCAATGCCCATAATCAAGATATTAACAGGTCGCGACAGGCGGTATCCAGAAGAGTTGGACGAACCGTAGGTAAAGCCCGCAGCGTCTAGGACTTTACTAAGAATTTGCGGTTCCACGGGGGCGAAGAGGGCGGTAATTGCTCCGACTCCTGCGGAGATGGCGGCTGTGAAAATCAGGAAAAAAGTCCAAAATATATACAGGGCTATTTGAGACTTTTTTCGATTTTTGCGATCGACTGGTTTAACAAAATTTCGTTTAAAAATTGACAAGTTTTTCATAGACTTGCTATTAATTATTGTAGTTTTTCAGCTTGGCAGTAAAACTTGGGCGGTGCTTCTATAAAGTATTTGAACAAAGCCGGACAAAGCCAGCCTTCGAGATTTTTCGATTCCCACCGATACCAGTTACCGCCGTATTCTTCTTTCAACCACAGCATTTCTGCTTGATATCCGGGAAATGGATTAGCAGAGAATAAAAGTCGGAAACCTCGATCGGCATTGGGAATCTCTGCGACGAGTGCTTCAATCATCTGGGGTACGCCCTGAACAAACGGTTCTCGAACAAGTCCGACTCGCTCGTCGTCAAAAACCCAGGTGTACTGTTCGCGATAGGGATAAATAACCATCATCGCATTTGACATGGTATTCTCCTTTTTTCATTTCGTCTGTTTTGGGCTGGGGAAATCCAAGTCTTGATATATAGCAATCCTCGCATCATTTTCAATAACTGGTTAAGAGGCTAAGAGCCTAGGAATCGATGTCACTCTTGAAGAGCCTCACCTGCGAAAATGGAAAAGGTCGGCAGAGCCTCGCCTATCTGCGTTACCAGGCTCTTCCTGGTAACGAGTAGACCAGGAAGAGCCTGGTAACGAGTAGAAAATTGTATGTTCAGGGCGGGCTCTCCTGCCCAACCCCTACTCCCCACAAAATTTAGATTGTTTTTGACATTCAATTTAAATGCCGCAACAGCTTAACTGTTTGTAGTTGCGTGTTATGTTTCTTTCCGGGAAGCTCCCGCTCAAATTGTAGTCAGCTCCAGCAGCGCCTTAGCCAAATATTCATATTGCGGCAAAGTATTGTAAAACTGAGCCGAAATCCTCACCAACCGCTTGCTAGAATCCGGCCAAGGAATCACGGGAACTTCAATTTTAAAAATCTGCCACAGCGCCTCTTGCAAAGGTGCAATTCCGCCTTTTGCAACCGCATCAGATTTTTCATCAGCCAGCCGTACAACTGCCATTGAACCTACCATTTCATCGGGACAAGGCAGTGGTAAATCTAATTTATCCGCCAATATCTTTCTTCCCGCCAAGGCTAAAGTATGATTTTTTGCCATCAATTCCGGCCAGCCACCGCTCAACAAAGAACCCATAAAATCAATAGCTACAGGCACGCACAAATAGGGACTGGGATCGAGTGTTCCCATCCAGTCAAATTCCAATTGAAAGCGCGATTTATCAGTGCGGGGCGAGTTAGCGCCGTGACTGATAGTAGTGGGGCGAATAGCATTTTGCTTGTCGCGCCGCACGTATAAAAAGCCCGCACCTTTCGGGGCGCACAGCCATTTGTGGCAATTTCCCGTATAGTAAGCCGCGCCAATTTCTTGTAAATTTAGAGCTACCATTCCGGGCGCGTGAGCTCCGTCTACCAATACATCTACGCCGCGATTTTTTAACTCGCCGACCAACTGTTTGATGGGAAATATTAAGCCTGTTTGGCTGACAATGTGGTCTAATAATGCTAACTTTGTTTTGGGTGAAACGCACTTAATTATTGCTTCAATAATTTGTTCGGGCGAATCAATGGGAAAGGGGATTTCTGCTACTATTACTTTAGCACCTGTGCGCTCTGCTATAAAGTCAAGTGTGTTGCGGCAGGCGTTGTATTCCTGATTTGTGGTTAGCAATTCGTCGCCCGGAGCAAAAGTGAGCGATCGCAAAACTGCATTTATTCCCGTTGTAGCATTCGGCACAAATGCCAATTCTTCCTCACCCGCACCGATAAAGGCGGCTAACTGATTTCTGGCATTATCTAACAGCGGTTCAAATTCTCGCATTAAAAAGCGCAAAGGTTCTCTTTCGAGTTGTTCTCGAAAACTAATTTGGGCTTCGAGTACGGGAATCGGACAAGCCCCAAAGGAGCCGTGATTGAGAAATGTTATATTGCGATCGAGCAACCAGTATTCGTTAATCATTTAATTAGTCAATAGTCAGTAGTCAATAGTCAGTAGTCATTAGTCAGTAGTCAGTAGTCATTAGTTAGTTGGTAGGGGCGGTGGATGGTGCGGGCCCGCCCTCTTAGTTGGCAGTAGTCAGTCGGAATTGGTAATTCGGAATTAGAACCAACAGTTAACAGTCAACAGTCAACAGTTAACAGTCAACAGTTAACAGCTAACAGTTAACAGTCAACAGCCAACAGCCAACAGCCAACAGCTAACAGCCAACAGCCAACAGCCAACAGCCAACAGTCAACCGTTACCTATTTTATCTTTTAATTGCTCAAATTCTTCTAATGTGTTGCAATTCGATAACATTATTGCTTCTGGTTCCCCTACAGGTAGAGGGATTGCTTTAATTTGATTTAACCATACTTGAAAGGAACGTCCCCCTTTGTCAATAAAACTTTGCAAACTGGCGAGAGATTGTTGGCGGTAGAAGCCGCACAAAGGTTCCCAGCGCGAGTTTTGATAAGGGACAATTGCTAGGGTTGATTGGGGAATAGCTGTTAGCTGACTCGCCCAATTTTGAATAATTTGGGGTTCTAATAAGGGCAAATCGCAAGCTAACAGCAAAATCCAGTCGGCGGGAATTTCTGTCAATCCCTGAGTCAATGCAACTAAGGGCCCGGAGCCCGGATTGTACTCTAGCAGAAATTGGGATTGTTCGGTTAAGGTCGATCGATAGCGATCGGGCCAAGCAGTCAAAACATACACTTGTGGCGTTACGGATGCGGCAACCTCTAACGCCCGCTGCAACAGGCTTTTACCCTCAATTTCCAGCAAAGCTTTATCCGTCCCCATCCGCGAACTTTGACCGCCTGCGAGTACAATTACAGCAATTTGATGGTTAGTCATTAGTCAGTAGTCAGTAGTCAGTAGTCAGTAGTTAACTGTTAACTGTTAACTGTTAACAGTCATTAGCACAAAGCCTCATGATTCATTCTCAAATGAAAGCACAAATTGCTTTGCTAATTTCCTCAAGTTTTTGCATTACTTCACCGCTGCTCAATAAAGTTTCTGCCTCAATTAAACCGGAGTTCACATCCAAACAAACTCCGCTGCGCCACAGATAAAATCCACCGTTCCAGATAGCTGACTGCATCAATTCCGAAGGTTTTCCTAGCAATACTTCCTGCATTTGTTTGAGCAAGTCAGAGGCTGATTCAAAGGCGGGATTTGTGCTGCTAAAACCGTAATCTCCGTGGGCCAAAAGCACTCGCTCAAACTCAGTATCCGGCCTAGCAATGCCGATAATCGCAGTACGATCGCGCGGCAAGTCGCAGCTTCCCTCCAATCCTTTGACTGTGGTATAATTTTTGACTCCCCGCAATTCAAAGGCTTTTTGAAACATAGCTTCTGTCGGCGGGTGCACGTAGCCGGAGATGACGTTAACGTCGCCGGCACAGGGACACCACATCAACTCCATTGTCGAAAAAGGCGGCCGTTTGCCGATTTCGCGGCGGTAGGGCACTAAAGCGGCTGCTTGAGGAAAATGCTTGGGAAGGTAAACAAAACCCAAACCGGTACTGTCAAAAACTTGCTGGACTTTTTCTAAACTAAGTTTTGTCCAGTCTACTCCCAAACCGCGCCAAATTTCAATCAGGGGAATGCCTTCTTTGGTTGGCATGACATCGCCCCCGTGCATGAGGCTCGGCACGCCAGAGGCGGCTAAAATTAGGGCGGTTATGGGGCTAATTGGAGCGGTGCGCGATCGCCCGTCGTAAGCTACACCAAACACGGCGACACTAGAAACTGAAAATCCTTGTTCTCGGTTTGGGGGGGCAAGCATCGGCCCCAATTCTTCACAGGCATCGAGCATTCCGGCTAATTCTTCCCCAGTGGGCCGTTTGATGCGGTGGGAAATCATAAAAGCTCCGATTTGAGCTGGTGTGGCTTCTTGCAGCAGCATCATCCGCGTGGCTGCTGCTGCTTCCTGGCGAGTTAAGTTTTCTCCTGTGTGTATTCCGCTGCCAATTTTTCGCAGCAATTCTCTAAATTCGTCACTCATAATTATTGTAGTTGGTTATTGGTTATTGGTTATTGGTTATTGGTTATTGGTTATTGGTTATTGGTTATTGGTTATTGGTTATTGGTTATTGGTTATTGGTTATTAGCAAAGAGAAGAGAGAAGAGACAACAGTCAACAGTCAACAGTCAACAGTCAACAGTCAACAGTCAACAGTCAACAGTCAACAGTCAACAGTCAACAAAAAAACCTGATAACTCGCGAATTAATTCCCGAATTTTCCGAGCTCGATCGCATCAAATGGCGGCACAAATTCGCGTACTAGATTCCAGAAATGGGCGATCGGGGGAATTTGCATTCGATCGTGAGTTGTCACCAATACCACTTCGCGAGTCCAAGCTGGATCGATCGCCGATTCACCTATTGCCGAAACTTTGGGATTTGCGCTTTGTTTGGCGACGATGGGCCGAATTGCTAAAGTGCGATCGCCCTTGGCGTCTACTAAAGCTGAATGCGGCAGCAAAGCAATCAATTCTCCCTGTCGCACCACACCCCGAAAAGCATCCAGAGTGTTGAGTTCCAAAACAGCATGAAGTTTAGCACCCATGCGTTCAAATTGTTCTTGCACCATCCGCTGCATTCCGTACCCGTCCTTAAACACCACTTGCGGGTAACAAATCAATTCCGGCCAAGGTACTCGATCGTACTCGGCCAGGGGATGATTTGCCGCCATCAATACCTCGATCGGCTCATTGTAGAGTACCTCAACCAACATTTCCGGGGCTTGAGTAAAATAACGGTTGTTCATCACCACCGCGATGTCCACCAAACCGTCTTTGAGAACTTTCAGAGCTCGATCGCTCCCCAGCGCCGTCACCCGCAACTGCACTTCAGGATAATCGCGACAAAACCTTTGCAGCACAGGCGGCAAATAAGCAGCGCAAACCGAGTGAATCGCAGCCACGCACAGTTCCGGCTGCTTTCCCGCCAGCAAATCTCCCAATTCGACCGCAGCATTTTGCCAAGTCTGACAGATTTTGCGAGCGTGAGGCAACAGGCGTTCCCCTCCCACAGTCAGCTTCGCGCTTCCCGCGCGGTGAAACAGCGACAAACCCACTTCCGCTTCGAGTCCCTGCACTTGACGGCTAATAGTCGATTGAGTAACGCTGCACTTCCGGGCCGCTTGCTGAAAGCTCCCGGTTTCAGCAACTGAAAGAAATGCTTGAAGCTGCTCTAAGCGCATGGATGTTTAATTCTAGATGGTTTCAGACCTTTTCCTCGAAGATCATCAGTCACATTAACCGATTTAGTTGAAGTATTTAGTAGACTTTGATACAGTACAGATCAGTTTTGATGCAGCCAGACGCGGAGATGGTTGGTTCTACGAATCAACTTGCACCTGTGGCAAAAACCGGGTTTCTGACCGCAAATTTAGCATCACAACCTATATCTTTCGTTCAGAAACCCGGTTTTTAAGAACTTGTGGAGAATGGTGCTCTTCTGTCAGTTCTACGAATCAACTCGCTCGGGCAAATTTTATCCAGCCGAGTAAATGTCGCTTCTTGAATGTTAAACAGATTTCTGAACTTGCAAACTTATCAAAAAACCGATTAAAGCCAGATTTGTTTAAATAGTTTTGCCAGTTTGAGTTCATTTTTTTGAATAGACCTCTTGCAAAATTCCTTTTAATCAAATTTTGGGACGGGCTAGGAGCAACGTCCCACAAGAAAAAAGATTTTTGTGGGATGGGCACGCGAGCCCGTCCTAACTATTTTTGCAAGAAGTCTAATAAATTTAGCAGTTGTAATTCCTCGATAAATTGCGTTAAAACACGGGATTTTTAGATAAGTTTTGGCATTTAAAAGTAGGATTTAATTTCCTGTTTCAGGGGGAGCGACAGTACCGGAATCTCCCCAAACCAGTTGATAAATGTGCGAATATTGCCGCGCGGTAAAAACCTGCACTCGACTTCGATCCCCGGCTTAAATTTACTGTTGTTTTTTGTGGTTTTTTGTGTATAACTAGGAATTATGGGGGTAGGCACTCTTAGCACTACCCCTACAAATTTTGCGAATCATTTACGATTGCTTCTTCGGTTCAGCAACACAACTGCAACTAAGATCGATCGCACCCAAAAGCCGAAATCCTGGAATTATCTCTTAAGATTATGTCATTTAACCAAAATTTTATTTCCCAAGGTGGATGGGAAGGGTGGCCACCGCAATTGATGGGACTGCAAGCGGTTAGCGATTTGTTAATTGCCTTGGCTGATTATTCAGTTCCAGCAATTCTGGCCTACTTTGCCTGGAAGCACCGCCAGTTGCCTTCGAGCAAAGGGTTTCTTTTATTGGGAGTCTGGTTTTTTTGTGGCGGGACAACTTACCTGATGCAAGTTTGGATGCTGGTGCATCCCAGCTACTGGCTCTCAAGTTTGCTCGCCGCCGTTACCGCTGTCATCTCTTTGTGGGCTGTGGCCGAACTGATGCCATCGCTTTCTCAACTCTTGACTTCAGGCGGTTTGGCTTCTTTAGCAGCAAATGCAGTGCCGGAAACTGAAAAGGTCGAACTTCGAGGGCAAGCCTCCGGGGCGATTAAAAATTCCATCGCATCCCCGGCAACCGAACTCCAGCAAATTAACCAGCAATTGCTCGCAGAAATAGCGCAGCGCGAGCGAGTCGAGGAACTGTTGCTCGACACTGTAAGCAAGCTGCAAGAAAGCGAAGAACGCTTCCGGGTTTTTCAGGAATTATCTATAGACGGATTTAACATGTTCCGCAGCCTTCGCGACGGCTCGAAAATTGTGGATTTTGAATGGGAATACGTCAATCCCGCAGCGGCCAAAATTCAGCATATCGCTCCTGAAGAATTGGTGGGAAAGCGATTGTTGGAAGTGCTGCCGGGCCATAAAGATAGCGGTTTGTTCGATCGTTACGTGCAAGTTGTAGAAACAGGAGATTCCCTCGATACCGAGATTTATTACAACAGCGAAGGCATTGTCGGCTGGTTTCGGATAATGACCGTTAAATTGGGGGACGGCCTTGCTATTTCTTTTAGCAATATTACTGGGCGCAAGCAAGCAGAAGCATCCCTGCGCGAGGCGGTGCAAAAACTCAATTCTCATTTTGAAAATACGCCTCTAGCGGTGATTGAGTGGGACGAGAACTTTCGGGTGGGCGGGTGGTCGCCGGCAGCCGAGCAGATTTTTGGGTGGAAGGAAACAGAAGTTTTAGGCAAGCGTTTTAACGAATGGACGTTTATTTATAATGACGATTTAGAAGATGTAAAATCGGCAATTTATAGTTTAAATAACCCAGAAAATCGCTGCAATGTAGTTCGCAACAGCAATTATACTAAGGGCGGTGATTTGGTGCACTGCGAGTGGTACAATTCGGCTTTTTACAGCGATTCTGGACAGTTGATATCGGTGCTGTCTCTGGTTTTGGACGTGACGGAACGTTTGAACTTTATGGAAGTGCTGCGACAGTCTGAAGAGCGGTTTCGGATTGCTGCTGAAAGTGCTAGCGATTTGATTTACGAATGGGATATCGATACGGGTATCGTGCTGTGGTTCGGTGAGATAGACGAACATTTGGAGTACGAAAAAGGCGAATTTCCGAGGACGAGGGCAGCTTGGAACAGTATCTTGCATTCGGAAGACCGAGAGCGAGTTATGGCGGCGGTCGATCGATATTTGAGCGCGCCAGACAGTTCTGCTGCCACATTTTGTGAGGAATACCGCGTTCAGAGCCAAAGCGGCCGCTGGCTGCACTGGATCGATCGGGCCAAAGCAGTGCTTGACCCTCAAGGCAATCCGTGCAAGTGGATCGGGGCGATCGGCGACATCAGCGATCGCAAACAAGCCGAAGAACAGCGGAATCTCGCCTTGGCGCGGGAACAAGCAGCCCGCCGCCAAGCCGAAGCCAGCGAACAGTTGTACCGCGTCCTCGCTGAAGCCATCCCGCAAATAGTTTGGACTGCTTTGCCCGACGGCGCGATCGACTATTACAACCAGCGCTGGTTTGAATATACCGGCATGACCCTGGAGGAAACTCAAGGCTGGGGGTGGCAGCCAGTTTTGCATCCAGATGACGTGGAAAATGCCGTAGAACGCTGGAAAACCACAGTGCAGACGGGGGGGAATTATGAGGTGGAATACCGCTTTAAACGGGCATCTGACGGGGATTACCGCTGGCATCTGGGTCGGGCATTGCCCGTGCGGGATGCTGAGGGGAAAATCATCAAGTGGTTCGGGACTTGTACTGATATTGACGATCGCCAGCGAGCGGCCCAAACAGCCGATTTCCGCGCTAGAGCTTTGGCTTTGCTGTCGTCGGCTTCCTTGGATTACCAGGAAGCGCTGCAAGGTTTGGCAGATTTAGCAGCGCCGGAGTTGGGGGACTGGTGCTGCGTGCATTTAATCGAACCCGACGGCTCGATCGGCCTGCAAGCAGTTGCTCACTCAGATCCGAGCAAAGTCGCTCTGCTGTGGCAAATCGACCGGCGAAGGCCCGTAGATCCCCAGGGAAGGCACGGAGTCGCCAAGGTGCTGCGGACTGGGGAGTCGAAGCTTTACGCAGAAATACCGAATTGGGCGATCGAGGCCGTGATACCCGACAGGGAACTGCAGCAAGTGCTGCGAGCCCAGACTCCGCTATCGGCAATCTGCGTGCCGCTGATGGCTCGCGGGCGGACGCTGGGAGCGATTTCGCTGCTGTGCGGGGAGTCCGGCCGCCGCTGCAGGCAGAGCGATTTGGTGTTGCTGGAAGATTTGGCGCGGGATGCGGCTGTGGCGATCGACAATGCGCGGCTGTACCGGGAAGCGGCGGAAGCCAACCGAATTAAAGACGAGTTTTTGGCAACACTTTCTCACGAGTTGCGGACTCCTCTCAACGCGGTGGTGGGCTGGGCCCAGATGCTGCGCCAGCGCCAGTTGAGTCCCGAAAAAACGGCTGTGGCTTTGGAGACGATCGAGCGCAACGGGCGGTTGCAGGCTCAGATGATTGAGGATTTGCTGGACATTTCCCGAATTGTCAGCGGCAAAGTATGTTTGAAGCTGTGTCCGGTGAATTTGGTGTCGATTGTCGAAACCGCAGTCAAGGCCCTCGGCCCCGATGCTGAAGCTAGGGGAGTTGAATTGGCGAGTTTTTGCGGCGAAGGAGCGAGCAGTTTGAGGGGCGATGCTACTCGCTTGCAGCAGGTGGTGTCGAATTTGCTCTCGAATGCGATTAAGTTTACGCCGCCGGGAGGTCGCGTGGAAATCAGGCTCTCGGAGGAGGGGGAACCGCGATCGGCTGGTAGTGCCATCTTGTCTGTGTCTCCGGTTCACTCTGTGACGATCGCCGTCACCGATACGGGAATTGGCATCAGCAAGGAGTTTTTGCCGTTTGTGTTCGATCGCTTCCGCCAAGCTGACAGCAGTTCTACCCGCAATTACGGCGGGCTGGGACTGGGATTGGCGATCGTCCGCCATCTGGTGGAACTCCACGGCGGCACTGTCTGGGCCGAAAGTCCCGGTGAAGGACTCGGCTCGACTTTCGGAGTGCGATTGCCAATTTAGTTAGTTGTTAGTTGTTAGTTGTTAGTTGTTAGTTGTTAGTTGTTAGTTGTTAGTTGTTGGTTGTTGGTCAACAGTCAACAGTCAACAGTCAACAGTCAACAGTCAACAGTCAACAGTCAACAAAACTAATTTTCCTGCCATTCTTGCAGGGCGATCGCAATTCCATCTCTCAATCCCGGTTCCAGATTGTCTTGCTTAACTAAACTTTCTAATTGCTGCCGGACTTCCCCAGCACCTAGCTGTTTGAGTGCTGCCGTGCCGTGCAGCCTGACGCTGTTGTCGGCATCTGCTAACAGTTGAATTAGCACATCGAGCGCTCTGATATCTCCTAATTGTCCTAAGCTTAAAGCTAAAGATTGTTTGATTTCAGCAGGCTGCACGGCGGGATGATTGCTTGCAAGCAAATCGATCGCAATTTCAGCAGTTGTCGCTTTTAATTCCGGCTTTGACCCTCGCCCTAAAACATTGACAATCTCTTGACAAACACGAGAGTTTGTGTTATGAATATCAGCAATTAAGGTTTGGTGCAAATATTCTAAAGCGGTTGCAGTTTCCATCCAGCTTAGGGCGCGCACAGTTTCGATTTGCAATTCAAGGGGAGTTGCGGGCGATCGCAGCAATTCAAATAAAGCAGCCGCCGCAGCATCGGTTTTCACTCGCCCGATCGCGATCGCCGCTTGTTGGCACACTTCTAATCGGATGTCCCAAAGCAAAGGTTTGAGCAACTTAACTAAATCTAATTCTGCGTCTAAATAAGCGCGAACTCCCAGAGCTCGCACCGCTTCTTTTCTGACTGCTGCCGCCGCATCTTTGAGCGCTTCTACCAGTACCGGCGGAATGCGGGAGTCGTGAAAGCTGCTCAAAGCCTCGATCGCAGCCAGCCGCACCGCAACTTGAGAGTCTTTGACTGCGCTCAACAGCGGTGCGATGATTTCGGGGCGGCGAATTTGGGCGAGGGCTGCTGTTGCAAACAGTCGCGAGTCTGCTTGCTGCAAGAGAGTTGCTAGGGATTCTATCGCTGCGCTGCCGAAATTCGCCAGGGTTTCTGCGGCGATTTGGCTCAATTCTTCGTCGGTATTTTTGACTAATTTTACTAAAGCTGCAATCACTTCCGGGCGATTTTCTTCGGGATAGCTAGGCTTCACGAACTTTCCGAGAATGCGGGCGGCAAACCACCGCGATTCCGTGTCTGCGTCTTCGTCTTCGAGCACGGCAATTAAAGGTGCGATCGCGCCATTTCCCAGATTGGGCAATACTTTAGCAATTTCCCAGCGGTCTTGAAAATCGCCCCATTCTAAAGCTTGTATTGCTAAACTTACAGCTTGTTCTAAAATGTATTGTTCCTGCGACTTGCTGCTGTCGGCTGTCACTTGCTGCAAGCATTCGACTACAATAGGCCAGTTTTGGCGATCGGCAGCGGCTTGCGCTTGTTCCAAAATATGAGACATAAATTTAATTTAGCTTCAAGAAGGTAGATGACAGCTAGCCCAGAAGCGCGATCGTCTCCCGCAACCTGTTGCTACAATTATCAATTATTTTAGATTTCTGTCAATCCCTCACCAATGGTAAAATATAATCAAAACATTAAATCAATCCATTTAAATTATCAATTAGTCATGTTTTTGACACAAAAAAACAATTCCCACTTGAATAAAAATAGAGCTAATAAATCACAATTAAATAAAGCCATTTCCTCCTTGGGATCGTATTGTGGAGAAAGTCCGCAATACGATCCGTGACACAATTAATTTTTTCACACAACTCTTGGCCCATTTTCCAATGAAAAAAGCTCTCCTTTTAGTAAACCAGCACTCCCGAAAAGGGCAAAAACTATTATCTCAAGCTATTACCCAATTAGAAGCACTTGGTTTTGAATTAATAGTCAAATCAACCGACAGCGCCAGCGAAATATCCGACACAATTCGCAACCACCAAAATCAAGTAGAATTAGTCATCATCGGCGGCGGCGACGGCACTCTCAACTGTGCCATCGAAGGCTTGATTGACACTAAATTGCCCTTGGGTATTTTACCGATGGGAACAGCTAACGATTTAGCCCGCACTCTCGGAATTCCTACAGATTTATCCGCAGCTATTCAAGTAATTGCCAGCGGTAAAATTCGGCTTATAGACATAGGTTGGGTGAACCAACAGCATTTTTTTAATGTAGCGAGTTTGGGATTGAGCGTCGAAATTACCCAGCGGCTGACTAAAGATGTGAAGCAGCGCTGGGGAATTTTAGCTTATGCTTTGGCTGCTTTGCAGACAATTTTTAAATCGCGACCATTCAGAGCAGAAATTAAGGTAAACAACCAATATTTTAATGTAAAAACAATTCAAATTGCGATCGGCAACGGCCGCTATTACGGCGGCGGCATGACAGTTGCCGAAGATGCCACCATCGACGACAAGCGACTGGATTTGTACAGTTTAGAGACACACCATTGGTGGGAAATCATTGCTTTGCTGCCGGCAATGAGGCAAGGAAATTATACCACTTGGCCGAAGGTTCGCGCCTTGCACGCTCAAGAATTTGAGATTAATACTAGCAAACGCCGTTCGATTAATACCGACGGTGAAATCACCACTCACACGCCTGCAAAATTCCGCGTGATTCCCCAAGCTTTAGCCGTGATAGCTCCTTCATAGCTCATAACTAATATAATTATGTTGTGGAACAGGCCGGAAAGCCTGTTCATATATTCGCCACGGGCAAGATGCCCGTGCCACCATTAATTAATTAATTAATCAATAAATTAAATTGTGTTGTGGAACAGGCCGGAAAGCCTGTTCATATATTCGCCACGGGCAAGATGCCCGTGCCACCATTAATTAATAATCGCCTCCCGCGCCGTACTGCCACGCTTCAACTAATCGGTGAAAATAGTATTGCTGTTCCGGTGATATTTTTTTCACCTGCGGTTCTACCGCTTTCCCCAACGGCTGCAATCCCGTATAAATTCCTAAATTAACATAATGAACCATCCAATCAAGCAAATTAGCTATTCCCACCTGCGGAATAATTTTCATCACTAATCCAGGATGGCTAATTGCTGTTTTAAACAGGGTTTTTGACAAAGCCGGAAATAACACAATATCCTGCAGAAACGGTTTGAGTACCGGTTCTCCCAACTCTTCCATTACCTGAAATACAGCAGCCAAAAGTTGATTGATTTGATTGGGCTCTATTTTCTGATTCATCGCAGCACTCATCGAACGCTGAAACAACCAGGTTACAGATAGATTCGGCTGGTACGGTTGCAAAAGTGCGAGGGATTTTTTGTCTAAACTTTCGCTTGTCAAAGCTTCGTCAATTCCGAGAGTCAAGCGTTTGAGGTGGCGCACCATTGCCCCGAAACCGCCGAAGCTGAGGGGCGATTGGCTACCGCTGCTGTCTCCGACTGGAAGTATGCGATTCCAAGGCATTTTTAGAGGACTTTGGCGATAGCAGGGAAAGAATCCGTAGAGTGCTCTTTGGAATTTTAACTGTTCGAGTTCGATGTTTTGATATTGGGGCAGCAAGCGCAAATATTCTTCAAATAATGTTTCTAAACTGAATCTTTCTGTGTCAGCATCTATGTAGGTAAACAAGTAAGTAGTCCGCCCGTCTCTGGCTGGAAATGCTTCCCAAAAGTATTGGCACTGATTTTGCATTGGGGTGAAGGATGCAAATATGTCGCCGGTTTCGTTTTTGGGGTATCCTCGGGCGCAGGTGCCGACTACTAAACATACTGCGTCGGGTTTTTTGCCTTGTCTGGCTTGGCGGACAATGGGGGAAAAATGTCCCATTGCGTCTAAAAACAATCGGGTTTTAAAGAAATTTTCGGCTGTCGGTGAATCTGTATTTTCTGATTCTACTGCGACTCCGTTAGGGTGAATTGTTGCTGTTTTAAATGGTGTGTTTTCAAATAGTTTGCCTCCGGCTTGGAAAAATTTTTGTTTGAGGGTTTCGAGGAGGTAAACTGGGTCTATTCCGATGTTTAGTACGTCGCGCACCCAGATGTCGGGGGTGTTGGCAAAGCTGATGCGGGCTGGGTTGTATTCGGTGGCTATTGCTTTGTCTATTTCAGCAGCAGTCAGCAAATTTAGTTCTAAGAATGCGTCTAATTCTTTGCGCGAAATGTTCCATTCTTGGTCGCGCCCTCGCAGGATGCCGCGTTCGAGTAGGGCTACTCGCCAACCCCGCACGGCTAAGGCTGTTCCGATTAGTATTCCTAGGGTTCCGCCGCCGATAACGATGTCGAAGTCGAGGGTTTCGAGGGGTTGTTGGTTGTGCTTGACTGCTTGGGGTGCTGGTGCGGTGTTTTGTTTGAGGTTTTCCCAGAGTCGATCGACCTTTTGCAGGCCTTGAAAGGCATTTCCTGGCAGTTGGGAGAGGATTTGTTCGGTGAGGGACATCGGGTTTTGATATTGAACAGTGGTGGGTTTTATCTAATTTAGCTTAGATCCACACTTCCGACAGTTTTAGGGCTGATGTGGGGCGAGAAAGCCGGTTTCTAGGAGTTTTGGGCTTAACGTTGAGATACTCACCGCCCTAAAAGTGCGGTGATTCTTGACGCTTCACGCTCCTGATGCTACCGAAATAGTCTTACTCTGTCTCTGCGCCCTGAAGCGAGTCGTGGCAATGCCCTATCCCGACTTTTTGTATATTTCTCGCAGCGTTCAAATCCCTGTCTTGCTGAGTGCCACAATTAAGGCACAGCAGCGAACGAATAGAGAGGTCTAATTTACCCCACTTAAACCCGCAATCAGCGCACACTTGGCTAGTTGGTTCCCAGCGACTAATTACCCTAAATTCCCTACCTAGTTTCTCAGATTTAGCCTCGCACAGCACCCTAAACTCGTACCATCCCTGCTGACTAATTACTCTAGCAAGTTTGCGATTCTTGACCATTCCCGACACGTTTAAATCTTCCAATACAATCACTTGGTTATCGTTGACTATTTTGGTTGATAGTTTGTCAAGACAAGTCTTTGCGAGTGTCGGCAACTTGATTCTGCAGTTTAGCAATCTTTATTGCGGTTTTGTTCCGGCGTTTTGAGTCTTTTGTTTGCCTTGCTAACTTGCGCTGTAGTCTGCGAATTTTCCGATCTAACTTTTTATAGTTAGGGCTTTGGGCTAATGTTCCGTCGCTCATCACAGCAAAAGTTTTAATCCCTAAATCAATTCCGACACTTGGGTTTTTAGCATCAATTTGAACGGGCTTAACTTCTACTACAAAGCTTAAAAAATAGCGATTAGCACAGTCCTTTAGTACAGTTACAGAGCTAGGCTCTGATGGTAACTCCCTAGACCAAATAGGGCTAAGATTTCCAATCTTTGCTAAGTACAGGGACTCACCTTTGATAGAGAAACCTGTTTTAGCAAAAGTTGCAGACTGACTGTTAGTCTTTTTTTTGAATTTGGGTTGACCCACTTTCTTGCCTTTTTTCTTCCCTTTTAGGGAATCAAAATAGTTTTTGTAAGCAACCTCTAACTGTTTGAGGGATTGTTGCAACGGCACGGACGAAACATCGTTCAACCATGCCCTTTCTTCTGTCTTTTTAGATATAGTTAGAGACTTAGATAGAGTGTTGTAACCAGGATATTTGCCACATCTACTAACAGCCAAGGCCTCGTTCCAAACAACTCTTACACAACCAAACAACTGAGCGAAACTATGGCGTTGTCTATCGGTTGGATAGAATCTGTATTGGAACCTTGCTTTCATTTTTTTAGCTGTTTTACTACTTTAGTAGGCCATACTATTTTAACACAATCAGGAAAATTCAGAAGGAATTAAAGCCGTCCTAGAACGACGGGGTTTTAAACCCATTTCTTTGATAAATCGCGCCAGAAACCTGGTTTCCGATAAGGATCGAAAACTTAATAACTTAAGCACCTCCTACACTCCTCTATCCTGTAAGTAGTTAAACAAAATTAATTACACAAACAACTAATATGATATACTACAAATATCAAGTTGTATCCAAAGAGGTTTTATATGTTTTTACTTCGAGATATCAATCCACTTTCGTTGAAATTGCTAA
>NZ_JADEXD010000272.1 GCF_015207285.1 Tychonema sp. LEGE 07203
GGCAATTTGATTTAAATTTTCACCGTAAGCCACAGTATTGCAAGTACCGGGAAACTCGGTAAACCAGACAACTCGCACAGAGTTTGCTGTTGGGAGTTGTAGAAACGGATCGGTTAGAAGTTGAGGTTTGTTGAGGTAAAATTGCACAATCAAACCTAGCAATAGGAGAATCAGAAATAGCACCGCAAAAAACCAAGGATTGCGGTACTCACTTTTGGGGATTTCTACTTTATCCGGCAATGGTGTTAACATAAGTTATTAGTTATTAGTTTGTAGGGGCGGGTTTCACCGATCAAATAGAAATCCCAACCCAAATAAATCTCAACCCGCCCCGCCCTTAAAAAATCAAACTGCCAACGCTATCAAAAAGTTAAAAAATCAGTAAAACATCTGACATATAACAAACCTCAACCATTTTTTCACATCTTCCCATCTCTGCATTCTCTTTCTCTGCGCCCTCTGCGTTCTCTGCGGTTCATAAAAAAAATACTTTGCACAAATTATTTAGACTTGCTACACACAAATCTTACCACCATCTGACACCCAGAATCTCAAATAGATATGACCCGCCACCTTCTCAAGGCTAACTGCAAAACCGTACACTTAGGCGGTTTTTCTCCCAACCTCGAACCTACTTTAACTGTGGATTCGGGCGATCGCACCGATATCGAAACCTATTCAGGATATGATGTTGCTGACAAGGCCCCGCCGGAATTTCTTACCCCGGAATTTTTAGATATTTGTCAGAATTTGCCTCCCAACCGCCAAGTCGGGACAGGGAGACGGCGAAGTTAACAATACTGCGATGGAAACTTCGATGAACCTGAGATATTGCACCTGTGGCAAAAACCGGGTTTCTGACCGCAAAAACCGCATCACAATCTATATCTTTCGTTCAGAAACCCGGTTTTTAAGAGCTTCCACACGAAGGGTGCAAGATATCAGATGAACGGGACTGTTAAAATTATATTGGTAAGGATTTATTTGTGATATTTCCGTTGGCTGAAAATCCTACTCGTGTTGTGAGTATGGGATTCGGTAGGACGTGAGATAAAGCCGGGAAAATGGCTGTAAAACAGAGGGTTTACGGGTTGCAAAAGTTTGCAGGTTTCAAAGAGGAAGGTGCTGATGTTTTGTGTTCTATTGCGGTAATTTTTCGGATTGCGCCGGCTGTCAACAATCCCTCAAAAAAAGTTCGCGGAATGGTGCCGAAGTCTATTTTGCCGGAGGTAAAAATTCTCGATCGCCAAATCTGAGATAGTATGATAGCACGCGGCGGACAAAACAAGCTCGATCGCGATCGCACGAATTACACAAATTTATCACTGCGGTGCGCCGATCGCGATCGCACAAGCATTCAAAATTCAGCTTAAGATTGGAATAAGTTGCAAATTATATCTCAATCGACCTCAGCATGAAAAAACATACTGACGATTTTACCAAAGAGGATTTAGTCGATCGGGCTTTTGGGAGTCCAGCAATTCCCGATCCAACAGCGTGGGTAGACGAACATTATTTTCTAGCTAATTTCGCCAATACACTCGCCCACCTCCAAGAACATTTATCTGATGGCAGTTGGGAAATCGGCGAGAGTGGCGACTCTGGCGAAGCGAGATTGTCGATCGACGGTAAAATTAAAGATATTTTGAAAGCTACTTTTAGCGATGACTGCTGGCAGTATGTCGAAGGTTTATTGTGAGTTGCGTCAACTTGTACCTCGATCGCTTTAGAGCGCAAACTAAGCTGTACTGCATTTCAATTGTACATTAGACCAGATTGCAAAAATCCTCAACTCTTCAGGAAATTATCTGCGTTTATCTCGGTTTATCTGCTTGAAATGTGCGATCGATCCTGTGATTTATGCCAGAGACAATTAAAACTAATCAAATCATCTGCTGTCTTGACCTCGAACATTTTTTAAATTATTGTAATTTATTATACTTTAGGTTTGTCGTAAGTTACGGTCGTCAGGAATTTTAATCGATCGCAAAAACTCGGCACTTTCCTCTGGCAAAGCAGTATTGATAAACATCCCGCTGCCCAACTCAAACCCAGCCTGCTTCGTGACTCTGGGAATAATTGCGATATACCAGTGAAAGTATTTTGTTGCCCGTTCCGCCGTCGGTACCGATCGGATAGTATAGTTGTAATCGGGATCGTTCAATCCGTAAAAAAGTTTAGCAAGTACAGTTTTTAAATTTTTAGCAAGATCCATAATTTCCGCATCAGTAATATCATCAAACGAAGACGAATGCCGGCGCGGAAAAATCCAAATATGGAACGGGGAAAGTGCAGCAAAAGGGATAAAAGCGACAAAATGTTCGCTTTCAAAAATCACTCTTTCTCCCGTCGCTAACTCATCTGCCAAATTCCGGCAAAATATACATTCTCCCTTGTCGTCAAAATATCTAATACCTTCGTCGATGCGGCTGCGAAATTGGCTGGGAACAACTGGGGTAGCTGCTATTTGCGAGTGGGGGTGTTCGAGAGAAGTTCCGGCACTTATTCCGTGATTTTTGAAGATAACAATTGTTTCAATATAAGGATATTTTCTAATTTCTAAATAGCGCTGGCGGTATACTAAAAGTATGTTTGCAACTTCTTCAACGGTCAACAAAGCAGTAGTCAAATCGTGTCGCGGGTGTTCGACAATTACCTCGTGAACGCCGATTCCCGACATCGTGCGGTAAATTCCTGATGATATCCTCATCCGTTCTGCTGTCGGGGAGAGGGCGGGATATTTGTTGCCAATCGCCCTGACTTTCCAGCCTGTGCGATCGCCCAAACGGCAAGTTTCTACTGTTCCGTCTTGCTCGTTTCCCACGCAAAACGGGCAATCGGGGCGGTGTTGTGGCAGTGCTACCATCAACTTTTTCTTATTAGCAAATTCGTCGGGTCTTTTCGCGCGTTCGGTGGCGATGATTACCCAATCTCTGGTAATTAGATTTTGTCTAAGTTCAGACATTTTCTTAGCTGCTGTTTCAGGGTTGAGCCGTTTATTATGGTAAGATAAAAGTTGGTAAAATGTCACTGGCAATTGCAACTTTTTAACAAATCTTGATATTTAATATTTTAAGAATTAAATAGGCTGTCCTGAATAAAGCTAACTATAGCAATTGTTGATGGCCAACAATTATGGTAGGATAAAATATATCAAGAGCAACAGCAACAGCTAATAACTAAGTTATGGTTCTCCAAATTAATCCCGCGAAACAAGAACCAGTTGTTACCTGGGAAAAACTGCCATCAGACTTTATATTACCCGACGATCCTGTGGAAAACATTCAACAGCCACTGCTGGCGGCCGCGCTGACGGATGCTCTCGGTACTTGCGATCGCAGGGCCAACAGTGCGATCGCCCAATTAGAAACTGAACGCCGCAGTGGCGATCGCATCTCCTGTGGGACTAAAACTGACACTATCAAAAACCCGCTTTCTGCCCCCTCGCGCGCCCTTGTTAAGCCAATTGCAACTGCAGGTTTTGCAACTTGCAAATAGCTTTCAATACTTGCGCCAACAAGAGCGATCGCTCTTTATCAATCAAATTCAATTCCGGTAAAATCTGATAAGTACAATGATTTCCCCGCGTCACCCGCACAAACCGATAACTTTCGCCGTTCGTTGTCAATCCCCAAACAGACGATTGCTGCTGCAAACTTTTATAAGCATAAGTCAGCAATTGTGGCAAACCGGCCCAAGGATCGATCCTCTTCGAGGGCTTCGCTAACGCGCTATTTTTCGCCTCGACTACCAAAATCCAGAACTGCGCCGCCCCTATCTCCGCCTCCGGCCCATTTACAGCTAAGATATCCAAGCGCCCTTTAATTAAAGTATCCCCATCTTCAACCTCAATGGGTATGCTATCTTCCATTGTCAGCAAAACAGGAATCTTAAAAAATCCCGTCAATCGCATTAACGGTGAAAGTGATAAAAACTTAACCAATTATTCCGAAACCTTCCCCACTTCTATAGCAAGCCTAAATCAGTTTGACAATAGGAGTCCGATCGGATAAAATCAAAATTTATGTATAAAAAAGGTGAAGATTATGCAAAATAGCGCTCAATTAGATAGCATATCAACGGATTTAAATGAA
>NZ_JADEXD010000062.1 GCF_015207285.1 Tychonema sp. LEGE 07203
GGGTAATATCTAGCGCTACTTTATGAAATTGGTATAACGACTTGATAGCTAATGACTGGTTGATTTCTATGAAGTAGGAAACATTGGGAAAAAAACGAAAAAATCTTCTTCCTAATGACTAATGACTAATGACTAATGACCAATGACTAATGACCAATGACTAATGACTAATGACCAATGACTAATGACTAATGACTAATGACTAAATTACTATTTGTCTGCCTCGGAAACATCTGCCGATCGCCCTCAGCAGAAAATATCATGAATCACTTAATCGAAAAAGCAGGTTTGGGCGATCGTATCACCTGCGATTCTGCTGGAACTGCCGGCTATCACATCGGTAGCGCCCCTGACAGCCGGATGGCAGTGGCTGCGAGGAAGCAAGGAATTGAATTGTTAGGCGCAGCCCGCCAATTTCAAAGGAAAGATTTTGAAAATTTTGATTTGATTCTGGCGATGGATCGGGAAAATTATCAGAATATTCTTGCTCTCGACAAGGCGGGAAAATATCAAGATAAAGTGCGGTTGATGTGCGATTTTTGCCAGAAATACGACCTTAAAGAAGTGCCCGATCCTTATTACGGCGGCCCGGAGGGATTCGATCGGGTAATTGATTTGTTGATGGACGCTTCGCAGGGTTTGTTGGAGTATGTGAAGTAGTCAGTTGTTATTGGTTATTGGTTATTGGTTATTGGTTATTGGTTATTGGTTATTGGTTGAGCAAAATAATCCATGCCCGATGCCCGATGCTTTTAGGCCCGATGCCCGATGCTTTTAGGCCCTATGCCCAATGCTTTTAGGCCCGATGCCCAATTACCAATTACTGACTAAATGGTGTTCCATCGCAAGGCGAACGAGTTCTGTTCGGTTGCTGCTTTCTGTTTTTCTGAACAAGCTGCTGACGTGCTTTTCGATCGTGCGGGGGCTCAGGTGCAGCCGATCGCCGATTTGAATATTAGAAAGACCTTCTGTGAGCAAATCTAGCACTTGTTGCTCTCGCTGGGTTAAATTCGGAGTATTAAGGCTATGAGATGGGCGATCGCCAGTTTTTGACTGGTGAGTTAAAAAATCCGATTCTGGCTGCCTGTTGGCTCTGCTGCGTGCCTCTGTTGGCGTAGGTTCTGGTTCCGAATGAGCAGGTGCTTGAGCAATGAGAGCGTAGCGATCGAGCAAAGAGCGAATCACCGCCCCCAATACCTGTAGTTCAAAAGGTTTAGCCAGATAATTGTCGCACCCCATCTGATAGCCGCGAATCCGTTCCTGCGTGCTGGTGCGTTCCGTCAAAAAAATCACCGGTAGCAAGCGGAAAGCGGGACGAGTCCGAACTCGCCGCACGAATTCGTAGCCATCCATCTCGGGCATTGTAATGTCGGTAACAATCAAGTGAGGCCCAAACTCCTCTACCAAACCTAAAGCTTCTTTGCCGTTCTCAGCAGAGATTACAGAGTATCCGGTAATTTCCAGATAATCGGTAATCGACAGGCGAGTCGCGAAATCGTCATCAGCAACCAGAATCGTTAAGGGCATGGGCGGAAATTAAAACTTAAACATAAAAAATTAAAAATGAAATTACTCACTTTTAATTTTTTAATTCTACTGGTTAACTTCCTTTATAGCTTGTAGTCAAAGTAGCAGGTTGCCCGAAATTACCCTCCAAAACTACACCGCGCCCGTTAGCTGCCAAATGTCTCAGAGTTTTGTAAATTGTCTCGATTTGCTCTGTCTTTCCGGCTTTTTTGGCGATTTCTGCTACAGATAAAGGTTTTTGTGCGTCTTTGAGAATTTGTAGCACCTGTTTTTGCAAGTCCAGCACAGCAGCGGCCGCTTTTTTGCCGGCTTCCACGCCCGGTTGGTGATAGGCGTTGACATTCACCAAGGAACCGTAAAAACCTACTGCTCTTTCGTAGAGGGCGATTAATGCTCCTACTGTTCGAGGATTGACTTGGGGAATTGTGACAGTAATTGAATCTCGGTGATTTTCGTGCAAAGCTTGTCGAGTTCCCTGCAACAAACCAGACAAATAATCTCCGGAAGTAACGCCGGTTTCTACTTCTGGGGAAATGCCTTGCCTGTCTTCCAACACTTCGATAAATGTGAGGAAGAAATTCGGCACGCCTTCGCGCAGTTGCTGGACGTAGGCGTGTTGGTCGGTGCTGCCTTTGTTACCGTAAACTGCGATTCCTTGATGAACTGTGTTGCCGTCTAAATCTTTTTCTTTGCCTATAGATTCCATGACTAATTGCTGCAAATAGCGGCTGAATAATAGCAGGGAATCTTTGTAGGGCAAAACTACCATATCTTTTTCGCCGCGTCCGTTGCAGGCAAAATACCAACTCATCGCTAAAAGGGCGGCGGGATTGTTTTTAATTTCGGGAATTCTGGTAGCTTCGTCCATGACTTTCGCGCCGTCGAGCATCGCCCGAATGTCGATGCCTTGCAACGCTGCGGGCAAAAGTCCTACTGTTGAGAGTTCTGAGGTGCGTCCTCCCACCCAGTCTGACATGGGGAAGCTGGCAATCCAGCCTTCGGATTTGGCTAATTTGTCTAGTTTGCTATCTGTGCCGGTGATGGCAATTGCTTGTTTGGCGAAGTTTAGTTTTTCGGCGGCGAAGGCTTTTTGAACTTCGATTGTGCCGTTGCGGGGTTCGGGGGTGCCGCCGGATTTGGATATGGTAATTACTAGGGTGCTACTGAGTTTGTTTTTGATTTTGTTGAGGATGCGATCGATCCCTGCAGGATCTGTGTTGTCGATAAAATGAATTGCTAAGGGCGGAATGTCTGGGGATAGGGCTTCGGCGACGAATTGGGGGCCGAGGGCGGAACCGCCAATGCCGATCGAGATTATGTCGGTAAATTGCGGAGCAAAGGGCGGTTTGATATCGCGGCTTTGAACTTTCTTGACAAAATCTTCTATTTGTGCTACCTCTTCAATTATTTGTTGTTTTAATTCTGCAGTGGGAGCCAAATCGGGGTTTCGGAGCCAGTAGTGGCCTACCATGCGGTTTTCGTCTGGATTGGCGATCGCCCCTGCTTCCAAAGCTGCCATGTCCTTGAAAGCTTTGTCAAATTTGGGTTTGAGTGCTGTTACGAAAGCGTCGTCAAATCCCATGCGGCTGATATCGAGATAAAGTCCCAATCCAGAGTGATAGTAAAGCCAGTCTTGGTAGCGTTGCCAGAGTGATGCGGCGTCCATAGAATTCTCTAAAATTTTTATAATGTGCGATCGTCGTCGGGAATCAACCAATTGTAGTTCAAAATTTACGCCCACAACACCTTTCTCGCTTAACAGGCTTGGAGGGCCTGTTCTGTGAAAGAATGAATTTCTTGTGCGGCTGGTATTTGCTTTTTAGTTTTCAAAGTATAAATACTTAATGTTGTATGATATACAGATATTAGAATGAAAGTGCGATCGACTATGCTTACTTTATCTCCAGAATTAAAAGAAAGATTAGCAACCCCGCTGAAAATCGGCGATTTGGAAGTAAAAAGCCGCGTCCTGCAATCACCTTTATCAGGCGTTACTGATTTAGTATTTCGCCGTTTGGTGCGCCGCTACGCCCCGGATTCGATGATGTACACCGAAATGGTGAACGCTACGGGTTTGCACTACGTGAAGCAATTGCCAAAAATTATGGAAATTGACCCAAACGAAGGCCCGATTAGCATTCAATTATTTGACTGCCGGCCGAATTTCTTGGCAGAAGCAGCGCAGAAAGCCGTAGCAGAAGGAGCGGATACTGTTGATATTAACATGGGCTGTCCGGTGAACAAAATTACTAAAAACGGCGGCGGTTCTTCGCTGCTGCGAGATCCGGAAACAGCCGAGGCAATTGTGCGGGCTGTTGTGGAAGCGGTAGATGTTCCAGTGACTGTTAAAACTCGCATCGGTTGGACTGACAAAGAAATTAATATTTTGGAATTTGCTCGGAGGATGGAAGATGCGGGAGCAAAAATGATTACCGTGCACGGCCGCACTCGATCGCAAGGTTACACCGGCCCGGCAAAATGGGAATGGATTCGCCGTGTTAAGGAAGTTTTATCGATTCCTGTAATTGGTAACGGGGATATTTTTTCAGTAGAAGCTGCGGTGCGCTGTCTTCAAGAAACCGGTGCTGACGGAGTGATGTGTTCGCGGGGGACTTTGGGCTATCCTTTTTTGGTGGGAGAAGTCGATCATTTCTTGAAAACTGGTGTGGAAAAGATACCTCCGACACCAATTGAACGACTCGAATGTGCTAAGGAACACCTGCGGGCTTTGTGGGAATATAAAGGTCAAAGCGGTGTGTCTCAAGCGCGCAAGCACTTAACCTGGTATGCTAAAGGTTTCCCAGGCGCTGGGGAATTGCGGGGGGTGTTGGCGGTGGTAGAAACGGTGGAGCAAGGTTGCGATTGGATCGATCGGGCGATCGAACAATTACCCGCATAAACCAGATCCACAGTCAATTTTAGATTTTAGATTTTAGATTTTAGATTTACTCCACAGATGGATCTGATATCTGGAACAAAAGTCTGAAATTTCGATCTATCCACGTACAAGCGTCGTGGATAGATCTCCGTTTTTGGGCGGAGTAAAACAGCGGTTGCAGAAACAAAACCCGACGCAAGCGGGCTTAGATTTAAGACACAGCTAGAAATTTGTGTATGGGGAAAGTATGGATTCATTAAAAGGGCGAGATTTATTAAGTCTGGCAGATTTAAGTATTGACGAATTAAATTATGTGCTGGATCTAGCAGCCAGTTTAAAATCGGGAATGGTCAAGCTGAAACGCACTAAAGTTCTCGGCTTGTTATTTTCTAAAGCTTCAACCCGAACGCGGGTGAGTTTCACGGTAGCCATGTACAAACTGGGAGGACAAGTTGTTGACCTCAATCCGAACGTTACGCAAGTCAGTCGCGGCGAACCTTTAGTCGATACAGCCAGAGTTTTAGACCGATATTTAGACATTTTGGCGATTCGGACTTTCGAGCAAAAGGATTTAGTAACCTTTGCCAATTATGCCAAAATCCCTGTAATCAATGCCCTGACAGATGACGAACACCCCTGTCAAGTTTTGGCGGATTTAATGACAGTTAAAGAGTGTTTTGGCAGGCTGGAAGGAGTGAGATTAACTTATTTGGGCGACGGAAACAACATGGCAAATTCGCTGATGTTGGGCTGTGCTATGGCGGGAATGAATGTCAGAATTGCTTGTCCTGAAGATTTTCGTCCGAATCCTGAAATTGTGGCAAAGGCTAAGGCAATTGCTAATGGAAAAACAGAAGTTACAGTGACTTCTGATGCGGAAGCGGCGGTTAAGAATGCTCAAGTAATTTATACTGATGTTTGGGCGAGTATGGGACAGGAAGAAGAAGCTAAGATCAGGATTCCTTTGTTCGAGCCTTATCAGGTAAATGAGCGATTGCTGGAGTTTGCCGATCGCAATGCAATTGTACTGCACTGTTTGCCCGCACACCGGGATGAAGAGATTACGGATGCGGTGATTGAGGGAAATCAATCGCGCGTTTGGGAGCAAGCAGAAAATCGGATGCACGCTCAGCAAGCTTTGCTGGCGGGGATTTTAGAAAGCGACTAAATTTGTAGTAAGGACTTCATTCCTGAAATATGTCCCCAGTAAATATGTAGCCAGTTAGGCAGTCCGCCAGGGGTTTAAACCCCTGGTTCAAAACTACAGATTAAATACTTGTCTCCCTCTTCCCTCTCTGCGCCCTCTGCGCCCTCTGCGGTAAAAAAAAATCAGTAAGCTTTTTAACTGAGTATAATTGGCGGCAGAATTTGCTGAATTGCGATATTAAAAGCAGGAAATTGCAGCGGTGAAATACTCGCGCTTTCCCCCAGAACTATTTCGCTTTGATACCCGTCTTCAGTCGGTTCTCGAAAAACATGAAGTTGTCGCTCATTTACATTTAATATCCAATAATCCGCAATTCCCGATCGCGCGTAGATTTTGGCCTTAATTTCGCGATCGTAAGCCAAACTGCTGTCTGCAACTTCGATAATTAAATATACTTCTGAAGGAGTCGGATGGTGAGTGGCGTAGTCCAAGGGATCGATGACTACTACAGCGATATCAGGTTCTGGTTGGGAACTGTCATCGAGGGCGATCGGATCTTGAGTATAGACAGCAGCCAGGTTTTCGAGAAGTTCGCGCAGCAGCGTCGAGGTGCGTCTAGTGGCAGAAGTGTGGGCAGTTCCTTTTGCACTCATTTTGAGAATATTTCCTGAAATTAATTCAACTCGTTCCTCTGGGTGAAAAAACCCGATTTTTCCGAGTTTTTGATATTCTTTAACCGTCCATTTGCGGAGCGTGAAAGGGGCTTCTGTGATTAACATAGCTTCACCGACAATAGCGCACTTCAATCCAGGATAATTTAATTGTACCACTTCTGAGTAAATCCTACTTTACTCACCGACCTACGAATTGCCCCGTAACTGATTAAATTCTTGCCTCTCTCCAATCTCCCTCTGCGCCCTCTGCGCCCTCTGCGGTAAAAAAAAAATAAACTCGTTACCAGGCAGAGCCTGGTAACGAGTAGACGAGTTAAAGTTGAAAGTTTACAAGCTGGCGAAATTAACTTTTGTAACTTCACCGGCGACAACATCAACTGTTTGTTGAACCTGACTTCCCTCAACTTTCAACTGATAAGAACCGGGCGAAAGCTCGATCGCCCCAAACCATCCTTTACCATCCGCCTGCAGTTGCCGCACCTTGCCCATATCATCGATCGCCTGCAAAGTCAAACTCGCACCGTCGCAAGTTCGTGCAGCGAAGCTATCCCGCAGGGAATCGCACTTTTGCAACACTCCGGCGATCGCCCCAGCAGTAGGCCGCGACTTCCAAGGCATATCAGGAACCGCTGTCGGCACTGCCCACACCGGCTGAGTTTCAACAGTTCTGCCCGTAGCGCCATCAACGTACTGACTCGGCTGCGAGAGGGCAGTGTAAAATAGATCGTTGCTTTGCGGCAGGTATTTCCAAGGCTGGCGGGGCAAATCTCTGCTGTTGCCGCCCGATCGCAATTCGACGTTGGTGTACAGGTTGCTGCTAGCGTAGGAATACAGAACAGTACCCGCAACGTGATTCCCAAGTGCTGAGGGAGCTTCGGCGCGGCGGACTTGCGAGAGAGTGTCTTCGATGTAATTGAGATAATTGCCGGGGCCGATCGCAATTTGGCGGTTGTACTGGTGGTTTTTGGCGTACTCGATCCAATTGTCGTAAGCGAGTTTTTGCGATCGCTTGTATTCGCGCTGGTAAGTCATCGGCATCGCCATGTCGAGAATACCTTCTTCCAGCCAAGCGCGCCAATCTTGCAAGACTTCTTTGTAAGGTTGCGTTTGCATCCAGTCGCGATCGCTTTTCGGGCCGTCTCCCCAGGCGATGGTGGCGGCGGTAATTTTCACGCGCGGTTTAATCGCCAGGGCTTCTACGTATAGCTTCCGCACTAAATTTGTCACCTGTTCGCGCCGCCACTGCATCCAGGCGGGATCTGTGGGTGCGGGTTTGCCCGATCGACCGTTTTGCTGGTTGAAACGGGCGATCGAAGTAGGATTGTAGCCCCAATTCGGGCCGCCGTAGCGGATGTAATCTAGCTGTACGCCGTCCACATCGTAGCGCTTCAGCAAGTCTAAATAGACGGAAACTGTATAATCTACAGCGTCTGGATGGCCGGGATCGAGGAAACCGGGCGATTCTCCCCTGGAAGTCAGCATCGCCCAATTATCTCTGCCTGGGGCATTGGGCCCGTGTTGTTGCCAAACATGACCGGCGGGAAGTTTGCTGCCCGAAACTACCGGCAGCGTCACCATCCAAGCGTGGACTTCAATGCCTGCGGCGTGGGCTTTGTCAATCAAATCTTGGAGGGGATCGAAACCGGGGGGAACGTTGGGATCGGTGGTGCGGGGTTCGATCGAACTCGTATAAAAAGCATCGCCCCGGCGGCGGACTTGGGCGACGATCGCGTTAGCATTCGCCCGCTGTGCGTCTGCAATCAACTTTGTGACTTCTTGAGGCGTTTTGAAACCGGGGTTGAATGCGTCCACCCAGAAAGCGCGAAATTCGGCGGTTTGCGGGGGAAGTGTGGCGTTAGCCCGGTTTGGGAGGTTTGAGAACCAGCCGGGAATCAGCAGAAAACTAATTGTTAAGCCGATCGCGAACAGGCTTGACAAAAAGAATGTTTTGTGTTTACGCATGAACAATGTGTGAGAGAGCGTTGAACTGTCTTTTACGGACTTTTGGTCTGAGAGTCCGGTTGACATTTTCGCACATCGGTGCAAGTTTAGAAGAAAATAAGCTCAAGTGGCGATCGAAAACATCACCTAATTTTCTGGATACTTTCTTGATGTGTGAAGGACTCGGAGAATTTCTACGCTTTCTTCTTTTACTCGATAGACGATCGGATAAGATGTATTGGAAATGACAAGTTCTCTAGTAGATTCTACGCGACCAATTCTGCCCGTAAAAGGAAACTCTGCGAGTTGACCTGCAGCACTCTGAATCCTTAAAATTAATTGCCTTGCTGCCTCTGGATTGTCTTTAACAATATATGCGTGAGCCTGTTCTAGATTTCGCAAAGCTTGTCGCAGCCACTTAATTTTCATTAGTCAATTTGGCAAAAACTGCTTGAACTTCATCATCGGTGGCAAAGTCTCCAGCTTCGGCCTCCGCAACACCTTTGTTAATCTCATCAAGCAGCCATTGATAAATCTCCAGATAAGAAGCGATCGCTTCATTCAAAACATAACTGAGATCCCGATCCATAACAGTAGCGATCGTCCTCAGCGCCTCTTTTTTATCGCTATCAATTGGAAACGTCACATTTTCTTGGTTCATGGCTGCCTCTTGCTGTTATGGGAAGAGATTAGAATGCTACTATGATAGCGTATATATCCCAATTTTGGAGCAAAACAATCTGAACTGGCGATCCTCTTCGTTGGCTTCGCTAACGCACTTTTCTCAACAAATGATAGCACCACAATTTCCAACCCTAGCCATTCCGGGCGACAGCAACACAACAGCCAGCAATTTACTCGATAGAATAGACCTCCTGCGACTAGAAGCAACCCAAAAATTGCAGCAAAACCAGAGAGGAGAAAAAGGACAATTCTTGACACCTTGCTCCGCAGCAAGTTTGATGGCGGGAATGTTTGAATTCAAGTGTCCCGATATATCATTATTAGATGCAGGTGCAGGTATTGGTTCCCTGATAGCAGCCGTTGTTTGCGAGCTTTGCCAGCGCCCAAACAAACCGCAAAGCCTGCACGTCACAGCTTATGAAATTGATATTATTTTGATTGACTACCTCAAACAAACCTTAGAATTGTGCAGAATTGAATGTCAGAACTTTGGCATAATCTTTACCAGTAAAATTTGCAGCGTAGACTTCATTCAAGAATCTGCTGAAATGTTGAATCCCAATCTATTTATCAACTCAAGAAAACTGGAATTTACCCATGCAATCATCAATCCTCCCTATGCTAAAATTAACGCTAAATCTCAAGCCAGAACTTTCCTGCGTTCTATAGGAGTAGAAACCGGCAATCTCTACACTGGTTTTATGATTGCCGCCGCTAGCTTGCTCAAACCAAACGGTGAATTAGTATCGATTACTCCCCGCAGTTTTTGCAACGGTTTATACTTTCGAGATTTTCGTAAAGTCTTCCTACAAATGATGGCTTTACGCCAAATACATATCTTTGAATCGCGACAGGAAGTATTTCGCGATGATGCGGTGCTACAAGAAACAATTATTATTCGCGCTACTAAACAAATAGAAAAGTCAGATACTGTAACGATTACCTCAAGCACCAGCGCAGATGACGATCTAATTTTGTGTCATAATATACGATATACTGATGTAGTTAATCCCAAAGATTCCGAGCAATTTATTCGGATATTGCCCGATGCCCTCAGCCAGCAATTAGTTGAGCAAATGGCTCAATTTACTTGCACGCTAAAAGAATTAGGTTTGACAGTTTCCACCGGAAAAGTTGTAGATTTTCGCGTCGGTTCTGACTTGCGGCTAGAACTAGAAAAAGATGCAGTTCCACTGATTTATCCAGCACATTTATCGGCTGGGTTTGTTGAATATCCCACCGCCACCAAAAAGCACCAAGCTTTAGCAATCACCGAAAAAACTGCTGCACTCCTCGTACCCAACGAAAATTATGTTTTGACTAAGCGCTTTTCGTCAAAGGAAGAACAAAAGCGAATTGTTGCAGTTGTTTGGGATTCCCACAAAATTAATAATTCTAGCGTTGGTTTTGAAAATCATTTAAATTACTTTCACCAACAAGGACGCGGATTAGACCTCACTCTGGCGCGGGGATTGACTGTTTATCTAAATTCGAGTTTGGTAGATGGGTTTTTCCGGCTGTTCAACGGACACACTCAAGTTAATGCTACTGATTTACGCAATTTGCAGTATCCTAATTTAGAGCAATTACTTTTATGGGGCGCTCAAATAGGAGAAATATTTCCTACACAGGGGGAGATTGATGAACTTGTTGACAGACAACTGCAGAAAGCGACAAATTCTGGATTTATACCATTTTGCAAAATAAGTGCTACATAGAACCCCCCCCAACCCCCCCTTGTTAAGGGGGGGGCTAGAAATTGATCTATAGCAAGTATTTATTAAATTGGTATTATTTAAAGTCTGGCGATCGCCCTTGATGTTAAACTTTTTGCCAGCTCATTTTATGGAAAATATACGGTAATTAAGACTCAAGACTGTAAACTGTTTTAGGCGTCAACTGCAATATAGCTAATTCAAGACTTGGGCGCGGGTGGTGAGAAACCGGGTTTTTTGCAAAAATCTTTCGCACTCGTCCACAGATTCGGTAAAAAACCCGGTTTCTTTGGCTTTAGCGCATCCGAAAGATAGAGTGTGCGCGTAAGTCCTATAATTGCAATTCTCAATTCATTTCTACGTGAATATATGCAACTAATCGACTGGTTAATTGTCCTGCTTTACCTAGTTTTCTCCCTATCGGTGGGCTTGTATCTCTCCCGCAAAGGGTCGAAGAGTATGGTAGATTTTTTTGTATCTGGTCGATCGCTTCCTTGGTGGCTGGCAGGTAGCAGCATGGCGGCTACCACTTTTTCCATCGACACTCCCCTCTATATCGCCGGAATCGTCGGCAACCGAGGTATTGCCGGCAATTGGGAGTGGTGGAGTTTCGGCATTTCTCACATTATTATGGTCTACATTTTTGCCAAAATGTGGCGGCGTTCGGAAGTGATTACCGATGCGGAACTGACTGAGGTGCGGTACGGCGGCAAAACGGCGGCTGTTTTGCGGGCATCGAAAGCATTTTTGTTTGCTGTTCCTATCAACTGCATCGGTATCGGTTACGCGATGCTGGCCGCAGTTAAAGTTGTAGATGCTTTGCAAATTTGGCAGGGTTTTGGGATTGAACCGGGACAAAATCTTAAGTTTTTGAGCGTTCTCGGTATCAGTTTTTTTGTCTTGATTTACGCTGGTTTTGCTGGTTTGTGGGGCGTGGTTGCTACGGATTTCTTTCAGTTAGTTTTGGCGATTTTGGGTGCTGTTTTAGTAGCATTTTTTGCTCTGGGCAGCGATCGCGTTCCCGGAATTCACGCCCTAATTCCTGCCGTACAGCAAGCTACAAAACAAGATGTCCTGTCATTTTTTCCGTTCAGTTTTGGGGCTGGCGGCTTTCAGTGGAGTGAAGCTGCGGGTATCACTTCGAGTACGTTTTTAGCTTATATTGGTATTCAGTGGTGGTCGTGGCGGCGCAGCGACGGCGGCGGCGAATTCATTCAGCGTTTGATCGCGGCAAAAGATGAAGCGGAGGCGGAAAAGTCGGCTTGGCTGTTTAATGTTTTGAATTACGTGGTGCGGACTTGGCCTTGGATTTTGGTAGCTTTGGTGGCGATCGCAGTTTATCCAGATTTACAAGACAAAGAATTGGGCTATCCGAAATTGATGCTAGATTTTTTGCCGCCTGCAGTTTTGGGGTTAGTTGTAGCCTCGCTGCTGGCAGCTTTTATGAGTACGGTTTCTACTTCAATTAATTGGGGCGCTTCTTTCGTAACTAATGATTTGTATCTCCGCTTTTTCAAGCCAAATGCTACTCAGGCAGAACTCGTGTGGGCGGGAAGAATTTCTTCGCTGTTCGTTACTGCTTTAGGTGCGGTAGCAGCTTATTTTGCTCAGGATGTGGCGACGGTTTTTCGGTTGGTAATTGCGATCGGTACCGGTTCGGGATTGGTGTTAATTTTGCGCTGGTTTTGGTGGCGAATTAATGCAGCGGCGGAACTGACAGCCATTCTCGGCGGTTTTGTGGTGGGTTTGACTACTAGCGTTGTGCCGGCTTTGCAAATTCAAGACTTTGGTTTGCGTTTGACGTTTATTACGGTGACAGTCGGGATTATGTGGATCGCGGCGATGCTGCTGACTCCTGCGGAATCTGACGATACTCTTGATGAATTTTACCGCCGGGTGCGGCCGGCCGGGCCCGGTTGGAAAAGACAGCGCGATCGCACTGGTTTAGAACCGGTTCAAGATTTAGCAACTGACCTCAAACGGGTATTAGCGGCGATTGTGTTAATGTTTGGATCGATGTTTGCCATCGGCGGATTTTTGCTGCTGCAACCGCTAACGGGATGGGTATCTTTAACCGCTGCTGTTGTTGGCTGGATGTGTTTGCGACAGCTAAATAAAAGCAAGGTTTTACCGATGCCAAGGCCCGGACTAGATGATGTAGATTAGGGAATTACCAACCGCAATCAGCAAGGTTTGTAGTGCGGAATGTGAGTCCGCACTACAAACCAAATCAATCGGTGCTGGCGGCGCACCCTGGATAATTAGCCAGCAGCCAATTAAATTGAAATAAAATCGCTAGCTGTTAGCGGACTCCTGGAAATGCCGGGAATACTGGCAAGAACTTCGCCGCTGCTGGCAATTTCGATCGTTGTTGAAACATCGCCTTGACTAACTCTCAATTGGTTAAAGGTCAAACCTTTGGTCAAACCTATTAAATCTTCGCCGTTTTGAAAGTCTATAAGTAAGTCTGTACCCGCGCCTGCTCCTAACACCAATACGTCGCGCCCGCTGCCACTAATTAAGAGATCCGAACCCAATCCACCAACGAGTGTATCGTCCCCTTCTCCCCCGTTCAAATTATCATCTCCTTTGCCTCCAAACAACTGGTCGTTGCCGGTGCCACCGCTGATAATATCATTGTTGCGACTGCCGGCGAGAGTGTCGTTTCCCCCGTTGCCAATGATAATATCGTCGCCGGCAAAACCGAAGGCTGTATTGTTAGCATCGTCGCCTAATAAATAATTAGGTTGAGAGGGAGCGAGAGCATTTTGGATGGCAGTAATGTTTCCAAAAAACGATGCTCCCGGAGCGTTTCTCGATTGCTCGAAGGTGCTGCGCGATTGCAGTGCGGCTTCCAATTGTGGGAGCGAAAAATTCAATCCGGCTAACAGCTCTAAATAATCTGAATCTGTAAAAGTAAAGGCTGGACTGCTCAATTGGTCTACAGAGATTTCTGTCTGAGTAAAGCTGGGAGGAGGAGTTGTTAATAAGTTTGGTTGCCTGTGCTTGTCTAATACTAATAGCGGGTTAATAATCGGGTTGGTAAATGTTTGTAAAAAAACTTTTCCGGGCAGAAAAGCTTCTCCTCCCAAACTCACAAAGTCGCCGCTAACAATGTAGTGAGTTACGTTGTTGTTTGCGCCGACTTTCTGGGTAAAAGTATTGACTGTGCTGCGATCGACTCCGGGGGAATTGAATGTTACCACATCTCCGATCGCAGATGTGAATTCGGCTGCTGCTAGCTGGGTTAGGGCACCGCCCAAGCTGTGTCCGAGAACGTCTGGCGGCAAGCGGTTGGGGTTTTTTGCTGGATCTTGACCGATCTGTGTCAGCCAATTTCCTAGGGCTTGTTTGTTGGCTTCAAATTGGTTGAATCCGATGCCTCGCGGGTCTGTGTTGGCAACTTCGTCGATCGCTCCGTCAAAGCCCCGAAATACTAGAACTGGCGGTTTGTCTGGGGTGGTGGAGATTAAGCCGATCGCGTGAAATCCCGTTCCTGGATCGTCGAAGGTGCGATCGATTTGGTAGCCCGCGGCGCTCAAACCAGTTTGAACTACAGTTTGAAACTGGGGGTTGTCATCTATGTAAGCAACTTGCTTGGCTATATTTTCGTAAACGGCGGGGGAGGATGGCATATTTTTTTATTTCCTGTGATTGAATCGGGAATTAGTTTTTAACCTGGTTAATTCATTTTACTGTAAACTGGATTAATTAACAATATTAATTTATTCAATTTTAAAGTTATAAAATTGTAAAATAACCACAAGAAAAGCAAATAAAACTTAGCAAAAAATATGACGTATTTTTTACTAAATTTTGTTTTTATTTTACGATATAGCGGTTCTCAAGCGTGGTGAGGTATGCCCCATGCCCCATGCCCCATGCCCCATCTTTTTAAGAAAGGCTATACCAAAATTACTAAGTTTCATTGCACTAAAGCTGCACAAAATCAGTCTGCGTAATGTCGCTGGCCGACACGCCTGTGAGAGTAGCAAGAATTTCGCCAGTAATCGGGATAGAAATTAAAGCTCCGTCACCACCTTGGCTGACTCTAATTAGAGGAAAAGTTAGCCCCCGCGACAGTGCAATTAAATCTTCACCCTTTTTAAAATCGACAATTACATCTGCTCCGCCGCCGGATTCCAATACAAAGCGATCGCGCCCCGCACCGCCAATTAAAATATCGCTGCCAAACTCGCCGGACATCAAATCGTTTCCGTCGCCACCTTCCAAATAATCGTTATCTCTGCCGCCGTACAAGAAGTCGTCGCCAGCGCCTCCGGTGATGCTGTCATTACCTCGATTGCCTCTGAGAGTATCGTTACCGCCGTTGCCGATAATTGTATCCTCGCCCTTGCCGCCGGTAGCGCTATTGTTGCGAATGTCGCCCAATAAATAATTCGATTGCAGAGGAGCTAAACCGTACTGCATTTGTCTGATTAACTGCACAAAAGAAAACTCTGGTGCTGTTCTCAAACTCTCTGCACCCGATCTTTTTCTGATTGCTATTGACACATTTGGCAGGGGAAAATTTAGGGCGCCGATAAATTCGTTAAAATCTGAGTCGTTGTTGTTATAAGAAAAGTCGGGATTGTTTAAGTCTTCGACGGAAATTTGCCTCTGGAAAAAATCTGCGGGCGGAGCACTTAACAAATTTTGTGTTCGATGTTTTGCCAAAACAGTTAAGGGATTGATGCTGGGGTCGGTAAAACTTTGGATAAATACTTTTCCCGGTATAAATGCTTCGCCAAACAAGCTGACGAAATCTCCGCTGACAATGTAGTGACTGACTTTTTTGTTGCCTGCCCTGCTGAGATTTTTCCGAAAAGCGCTGAATGTACTGGCTGAGACTCCGGGAGAGTTGAAGGTAAATATATCGCCGGTTGCAGATGTGTATTCGGTTGCTACGATTTGAGCGATCGCTCCGCCCCAACTGTGACCGACGATATCGGGCAATAATTTGTTGGGGTTTTTCGCAGGATCTTGAGTGATTTCTGCGAGCCAGCTTTTGATGCTATCTTTGTTTTTTTCAAATTCTGGTAAGCCGATGTCGCGGGAGTCGGAAAACGTAGCGTCGCCGTCGATGAAATCTGTACCCCGAAATACGATAACTGGCGGTGTTTGGGAGTCGGAGGAACCGAAGCCGATCGCATAAAAGCCGGTTTCTGGGTCGTCGAATATGCGATCGATATAGTAGCCGTTAGTATCGAGGAAACGTGCCACTTCGTTTTGCGCGTTGGGCTTTTGATTCAAAAAAACAATTGATTTAGCCAGAGCTTCATAAACAGCAGGCGAGGCACTCATAATCTTATATTTTGTGTTTGTTGGTACTGGCGATCGCTCTTTTTGAGAGCTAATTGTCCAATGGCAGCATTATAGCTGACAAGATTTGTATGGTACAATTGATAAAATCAACTCAAGAATTAAGTTTTTGCGGTTATGGCTATCATTCGTCAATACATTGCTCCATTTATAGCGATATTAATATTTTTCCTAGCTCTGGTAGCAGTCAGCGCTCGGATCTTTTTGCCGGCTGACATGGCTGCTCCGGCACCGATTGAGGAAGCGATCCCCCAAAAGCAAGCGGCAGCAGTGAATCCAATTTTCTTGGGATTAAATTATTCCGCTCTCGCTGTCCGAATCCGCTGATGTCGGTCGAGCTGGTACCGGGCTACGGGCTGCGCGAGGGGTCGCGCCTCGATCGGGCAAAATTACTAAAGTTCCTGCACCGGACTTACGGAGAACTTTACCCGGATGGGGAATTTGGACATTTGGCTCAAACTGTCGAGCAGTATTTTTCTAACCAGACGCCGGTTTGGTGGGTAGAGTGCCTGAAAAACATCCCCGAAAAGGCAGAAAGTTTGTCCGCGCCGCCCCAAAAGTATCTCAATCCCGGAGAGAGAGCGCCAAATCCCCAATCGGTTGTGGGATGTTTGTGGGTGGGAAATGCGATCGACCAAACTACCGGAGCGCGCCACGCCCACATTTTTTTGCTCTACATAGCACCGGAACACCGCCGTCTGGGGCTGGGTGCAGCTTTGGTTGTTCGTGCTGAAAATTGGGCGCGTTCGAGGGGCGACAGACAAATTGGTTTGCAAGTTTTTTTGAGCAATCAGCCGGCCATGAATCTCTATCAAAAGTTAGGCTATCAAAGCCATTCTGTGTGGATGAACAAATCACTTTGACGGCTGACTCAGTTGCACCCGTAGCATCCTCAGTGCGGTAAAGTTTTTTTATGAACAATCACGACTACCCCAACGCCCTCGATACTGAGACGGAACTGGAAAGCCCTTTGGATCAATTTGACGAATCCGAACCCCCGCTGCCAGATCCAGAGGAAATGCTGCCTTTGCTGGAATCCCCGGAACCTCAGCACCGGATGATTGCGGCGCGGGCTTTTTGCGAATTGCAGGACGATCGCGCGATTTCGCATTTAATTAATTTGTTGAGAGACGGTTGCCCCTTGGTGCGGGTGAGTGCGGCCTATGCTTTGGGGCGAAATCCGAGTCCCGATGCTGTGGAACCGCTAATCGAGCAGCTCAACCGCGACTGGAACGGTTACGTTCGCAAAGGGGTAGTTTGGGCCTTGGGAAATTGCAGCGATCACCGCGCTTTGCCATCTTTAATTGATGCTTTGAGAACTGATATTTCGGCGGTGCGTTTGTGGGCGGCGAGTTCTTTGGGTCAAATGGCAAAAGTTGGTTACTACGTGGTGATTGCGGCGATTCCGCCGTTGATTCAATCGCTGCGGCGGGATGCTGTGTCTGCGGTGCGGAGCAACTCTGCTTGGGCGATCGGGCAACTGGCGCGGGAATTGCCGAATAATGTAGTGTACGCTGGGGCGATCGACGCTTTAATTGAATCTTTAGAAGAAGATGAAGATATGGGCGTGCGAGAAGATGCAAAATCTTCCCTGTTGCGAGTCGGCGACCCGCGCGGTTTGCAGATAATTGAAGATTTACAAATGGAAGGAATGTTATGATCGAATTGCCACAATTAAATACTGTCAGGGATTTTGTACTCCGAATAAATAAACCGGGTTTTGTGTGAAAATACACTGGTTGCAGCCAACAGATTAGTCGGTAAAAACCCCGGTTTCTGGGTTATGCGTAAGTTTTAAGTGTTTTAAAATTATCGTTTACCCGCGAGCGATTATGACATTCATCAATCCTAAAACAGAGTTTGGCTTCAAAAAGATTTTTGCTTCGCCTCGGAGCAAAGAAGTTTTGATTAGCTTCCTCAATGCGATGCTCTACAACGCACAGCCGACAATTCAAGACTTAGAAATCATCGACCCCTACGCCGCACCAAGCATAACTGGTTTAAAAGACACTTACCTCGATGTCAAAGCCAAAATTACAGGCAACAAAACTGTCATTATCGAAATGCAGGTAATTAATGTAGAAGCTTTTACTAAGCGCGTCATATACAATGCAGCGAAAACCTACGCGACTCAGCTCAAACCGAGAGAAGGCTACTCAAAATTAAATCCCGTGATTGCTTTAACAATTACAGATTTTGTGCTGTTTGAAAATACCGAAAAATTCCTCACCCATTTTGTTTTTAAAGAAGTCGAAGAAAACATCGAATATTACAGAGAAATAGAATTATTTTTTGTGGAACTGCCGAAATTTAATAAAGAACTGGAGCAAGTCGAAAACCTGATTCAAAGCTGGGTTTATTTTATCAAAAACGCTACTAAACTTGATGAACTTCCCGAAAAATTTGCATCAATACCAGAAATTAATACAGCTTTTTCCATCGCCAGCAAAACTAATTTAAGCGTTGATGAATTAGCCGAATTAGAAAAGCGAGAAATGTTTTTTGAAGACCAGCGCGGTGCTATTACTAAAAGCCGCAAAGAAGGCATAATTGAAGGACAGATAGCATTAATTCTGCGTCAAATAGCGCGGCGCACTGGTGAGGTTTCGCCGGAAATTCAAACTCGCATCCAGCAGCTATCTCCCGAACAATTGGATGATTTAGGTGAAAATTTGTTGGATTTTAGCAGTCAAGAGGATTTGATTGCTTGGCTTGAATCAATTTCGGGATGACTCTCTACACTCATGGAGTTCGATCGAGCTGACAGAAAAGCACCATTCTCAACAAGCTCTTAAAAACCGGGTTTCTGAACTTCAGATATAGGTTGTGATGCTAAATTTGCGGTCAGAAACCCGGTTTTTGCCACAGGTGCTCTTCTATCAGATCGAGAGGAGTTGAATCTTCTTTTTGTCTTTGAGTCCATCAGAACTAAAGTGCTTACTACAAACCGATTTTTATTGTTTGTATAGTAGCGGTTGAAAGCGCGATCGTCCGATCTAATCTCACAATTCAGGTTCCCGATCGCCACTCCCCGCCTTTACCTGAGAGAAACCCGGTTTTTTACCAAATCTGCGGGTATAAACCTATATTTTCCCAAAAAACCCGGTTTCTGACTGCATTCCAAATCCCCAATCCCAAATCTACAATCCCAAATCGTCCGATTTGCCGATCGCGATTCCAGCCAACCACGCCGTAGTCCACGCACTTTGGAAGTTGAAACCGCCCGTCACGCCGTCGATATCCAAGATTTCGCCAGCAAAGAAAAGTCCCCGACAGCGGCGGCTTTCCATTGTCTTGAAATCGACTTCTTTTAAGTTAACACCGCCGCAGGTGACGAATTCTTCCTTAAATGCGCCTTTTCCAGAAATCTGATATTCGCCTTGAACGAGTTCTAGCAGGAGGCGATCGAGGATTTTGTTGGATAAGTCCGCCCAGCGTTTTTGTTCGTCAATGCCGATCGAACTTGTCAAACGTTCCCAGAGGCGGCGCGGTATTGGAAACGGACAGCTAGAAACTATCAATCGGTGCGACAACTGCGACTTAACCGCTAGCAGTTGCTGCCGCAAAACCTCCCCGTTGTACTGGGGCAGCCAATTAATCAGCACAGATGTTTTGTAATGGCGATCGTGCAAAAATCTCGCACCCCAAGCCGAAAGTTTGAGTACAGCAGGCCCGCTTAAACCCCAGTGAGTAATTAGCAAAGGCCCGCTTTGTTCTAATTTAGCTCCCGGCAATTTCACCTTAGCATTAGGAACCGAAACCCCGGCTAAATCTTTGATTCTGCTGTCAGAAATATTAAAAGTAAATAGAGAAGGAACCGGCTGTTCTACAGTATTACCTAACTCTTTTGCCCACTTAAAACCCGACGGATTGCTGCCTGTAGCGAGCAGGATGCGATCGCACTGCAATTTCTCCCCGGATTTCAACTCAACTTCAAACCTAGTTTCATCCGTAGGGGCGGTATCTCCTTGTTCGCCCTCTGGGTTATTGCCAGTTAATTTCGTTACTGAAACCACTGCATCGCCGGTGCGAATTTTTACCCCTGCATCCTCAGCAGCCCGCATCAAACAGTTAACAATTGTCCCCGAATCATCTGTAATCGGAAACATTCGCCCGTCTGCTTCGGTTTTCAACTTCACACCGTGACTGGCAAACCAATCAACAGTATCGCGGGGTTGAAATCGAGTAAAAGCACCGCGCAGAGCTTTCCCTCCTCTGGGGTAATTCTGCACTAAAACACCGGCGTCAAAACAAGCATGAGTGACATTGCAGCGCCCGCCGCCAGATATGCGAACTTTTGCCAGGAGTTGCCGGCCAGCTTCTAGTAAAGTGACGCGGGCCTGGGGGTAGGTTTTCGCGCAGGTAATTGCACTAAAAAAACCCGCTGCACCGCCGCCAATGACTGTAATTTTGAGGATGCGATCGGACAATTTTTTTCTCGCTTATTCTTCTGGTTCAAAATCGGATTTTGCCGCCCCGCAAGTGGGACAAACCCAATCGTCGGGGATATCTTCAAAGGCAGTACCGGCAGCTATGCCTCCGTCGGGGTCGCCTACTTCTGGATCGTAGACGTAAGCGCAAAGGGTACAAACGAATTTTTGCATTTGCTTAACTCATTTTTATATTGTCAGCCTATAGATTGTACTTGACAGCGCAACCTAATGCAATACTAATTTCTAAAAGTAATGAGATTTTGGGTGATTCCCAAATTATTATTAAAAATTAAGTTGTTTGCAATTATAAATTCTAAAATTTAGTTAAGTTTTGCACAACTATAAAATTTAAAATTTAAAATCATTAAAACCTCCAGAACCGCAGTTCTAGAGGCTTGATTCTATCTTTTATTAGTTCATAAATGTGGGCAACTAGACTTTGGTTAAAGGCTTAGTCCAAACGCCGGTTTCATCTTCTTCGTACTGCTGGTGAATGGCTTCCCAGGCGGTGTGTTCTGCTTGTATCGAGTCGTTGCTTTCGTCAAATGCGGTGTTGTAGGATTCGATGAAGGTTTTTTGTGCTGCTTCCGACAGGTGCGATCGCACTTCTGGAGATAAGTCTGCCGGACTGTTGCAGCGACCTTTGACGGCGCGCGGCAGCGTCATCTCGCTAACTGAAACTTCTTCGCCGCCTGCACTTTCTAGCAATAGTTGAAATTCGCCCGATTTATCTGCGGCGACTTCGACCATCACGAGAAATTCGCCTGCTTCGACGCGGGTTTGATAGATAGTTGCTTTCTCTTCGGGCATTCCCAAAGCGACTAAAGCCGAAACTAGACCAGCACCGGCCGAACCTGCGATCGCGCCGCTAGCTGCACCCAACAGTACAGCACCCAGCGGGCCTGCGGATACTACTGCACCGACAAAGGGAATAAACAGCACGCCCACGCCGGTTAGCAAACCCAAAAAAGAACCGAATAAGGAACCAAAAATCGCCCCGCTTCGCAAGCCTCCTAAAATTACATCTTTTTTAGTCAGAAAGCCGGCAATTTTAGTTTTGGACTGAAAGTTTTTGCCCATTACGGAAATGTGGTCGCGGGAGACTCCGCGATCGAGCAACCGCCGAATTACGCCGTCTAATTGTTCTTCTTCCTTAAATACGGCTGAAACTGTGCGTTCTGCTAGATATTCCTCTGTCATTGTTTCTCCTTGATGGTTTGTCGATTAGTTGTGCTGGTATTTAGTATAAGAGGACACTGTAGGGCGATCGCATCGATCTTGAGAGAGAGGTGAATGCGATCGGAGATAGTTTGAGGATCTATCAAAAGAGTTAAAGAATTTTATAATTGGCGATCGCTCATCTTTTATAAACAGTTATTTAGCTATAATACAAGCTCTCAAATATTCCTCAAATATTATTCTATTGTAACGGCTTAATTTTCGTCGTATATTCTGCTTCCAAACGCTCCCACTCAGCATTTTCTGCTGCTATATCCGCGTCAATTTGGTTTTGATTAGCGTAATAGTAAGCCAATGCCGCATAAATTTGTGCTAAGGTCAAGTGCGGAAATTCTTCAGCTATTTTTTCAGGAGTCATTCCCGCTTTGTAGTCAATGGCTATGCTTTGTACGGACATTCTTGTACCTGCGATGCGGGGACGGCCGCCACAAGTTCCCGGCGTGCTGACAATTAGCGTTCCAATATCAACGGCAGTTGTCATATTGACCTCGATTGAGTTAACTTTATTCTATTGTAGCGCAGCTTCATTTCTACCCGATCGCACTTTCGCAATATTAACCAATGCCACTAGCACCTTTTTTTCCTGTCGTTCACCCGATTCTCAAATCTACTTTTCCCGGATGTCTGTGGACGGGAGATAGCAACAGCCGAGAAATAGCCCTAACATTTGACGACGGGCCGCACCTGCAGCACACACCTCAACTGCTAAAGATTTTAGATAAATACGACATCAAAGCAAGTTTTTTCTGGCTGGGATTTTGCGTTGACAGACATCCAGAAATTGCCAAAGAAGTGTACGATAGCGGACACTGGATCGGTCTCCACGGCTACCAGCACGTATCCTTTGCCAAACTCAAAACCCACGAACTAAAACACAGTTTAGAAGACACGCAAAAAGCAATTAGCAAAGCTTGCGATTTAGACCCACAATTAATCCGCGACGTGCGGCCGCCGAACGGCATTTTTACGCCGCGAATATTAGAGTTATTGCAGCAGTGGGAATATCGCCCGGTAATGTGGAGTGTCGTCCCGGAAGATTGGGTGCGGCCGGGGGTGATGAAAGTTACTAGCCGCGTCGTGCAGCAAACAGAAAACGGTTCAATTATTGTGCTGCACGACGGCTATTCCGGCGGCGAAGATGTTGCCGCTGCTGCTGATAAGATAATTCCCTTTCTTTTGTATAAAGGTTACAAATTCGTGACAGTCGATCGACTGTGGGAACAGGCAAACATTCAAATAACCGGAAATTAAGTCAATGAAAAAAACACTGTTTATTACATCTCTTTGTTTGGCGAGTGCCGGATGGGCGATCGAGCTTTCTCCTGCGTCCCTCAGTGCTGAGATTCCACTTGTCGTTCAGCAGCCAGCCGGTGACGTATCCGAGCCTAGGAGCGACGCGAAACCCGTTCAACTCGAACTGCTAAATCCCGGAGTGGAACCCCGACAACAGTTGCGTTTAAAACCAATTTTAGGTGTCAAACAAACGACTACTATGGCTGTAAAAATGGAGATGCAAGTGTCTGCATCCGGCAGAAGTACGAAGGTGAATAAAGTTCCGACAATGGTCTTAACTATAGACACAAAAGCCACGAAAATTGATACCAATGGAGATATTCACTACGATTTTTTATACGCTAGCGCAGATATTGCTGCTGATACTCCAAATTTGCCAACTGCGGCCCTGGATAGTATGCGATCGGCCGTTAAAAAGTTAGTTGGATTGAAAGGTTCTTTCATCATGGATAGTCGGGGCGCGAGTAAAGGAGGTAGCTTTACTTTGCCGGAAGAAGCGGACAACAACACCAAACAAATGGTTCAAAATATGTCTAAATCTTTACAACAGCTTGCCTCGCCTCTGCCGGCAGAAGCAGTTGGAAAAGGCGCTCAATGGCGCATCTCTTTTCCATCTAATGTCAGTGGCATGAATCTGAATCAAACTGCTACCTATGAATTGATTGGCTTGCAAGATGGAGTTGCTACTCTCAAAACTAGCGTAGAACAACAAGCAAATCCCCAAAATTTGACTTTACCCCAATTATCTGCTGGCTCTACTATGGCCATAAAATCTTTTGCGTCTCAGGGTCAGGGAGAAGTTATAATGCGACTGGATCAATTAATGCCTGTTCGTTCTGTCGTCTCTATCAATTCTAATTCTGAAATGATTATTAAAGTTGCAGGAAATCCCGAAGAAGTAACAATGAAAACAAAAATGTTGATGGAGATGACTTTGGATTCTAAATAAGCGCTCGATCGGGTTGGAATACCTGATATAGCAACCGCCAAGGTTGTTAAAGCATTTATGGTTATTTAACCCTTCGACTACGCTCAGGGAGCAATGACCAAAGGGCCTTGGCGACTGGTATACTATGTAAACCTTGCGTGAGTTTCGATCGCAAATTTGGTGACAAAGGAGGCTGTTCTATGGTTCGATCGCACAAACGTCAAGCTGCCATTGCTTTAGTCGCAGCTTTCGGCACAATCATCGGAAATTTAGTGTTTCCTGGCCTGAATGTAGCCCCGGCATTGGCCCAGGCCAAATTTCAGGATGTTAAAGATCATTGGGCCCAAGGTTGCATAGAAGAATTAGCAGACAAAAAAATCATCAGCGGCTACTACGAAGACGGCACTTTTCGCCCGAACCGCCCCGTCAGCCGCGCTGAGTTTGCGGCAATGCTGCGGAGAGCTTTTCCCGATGCAAAAACCGTCCGCAATCCGATAAACTTTGCAGATATTCCCACGAATTACTGGGGATATCAACCAATTAGAGAAGCTTATCAGACTGGTTTTCTATCCGGTTACAGCGGCAGTATTTTTAACCCGACTTTGAACATTCCCCGCTGGCAGGTTTTGGTAGCATTAAGCAGCGGCTTGAAATATACACCTGCGGGCTCAGCCCCTGAGATTTTGGATGCGACTTTTGAGGATGCGCGGGAAATTCCCGAACTGGCAAGAAGTGCGATCGCCGCCGCGGCAGAAAAACAACTTGTGGTCAATTATCCCGCCGTCAAACAGCTAGAACCTACGCGCAATGCAACCCGCGCCGAAGTAGCAACTTTCTTGTGTCAGGCGATCGCCAAACCCGGACAAACAGCCTTAGTTCCCTCGCAATACATCGCCCAAGTCCCAACGAATGTCGGCCCGCCGAGAACCACAGAAGCCTCGGAGTCTGGGAAAGTTCGGGCAGAAGTTTCTTTCGTGAAAGAAGGAGAAAATGCTAAAAATATCCGCATCAAAATTATCCGCAGCGGTCAAACTTTATTAGAAGAACCCGTGCTAATCCCGACTCGTTCTCTAGTAGACAATCCCGACCCAAAAACCAGCGAAGAAGTATCCCAAGGGCGTTTTTTATCAGTACGAATTCGCGATTTAGACGGCGACAAAGAACCGGAAGTGCTGGCAGATTTAGTATCAATCAAAACAGGAGTTCGCTGCTGCAATTATTCGTTCATTTACCGCTACGACTCGGCAGCAAAGAAATACACTCATATCAAGCATTTTTGGGGCAATGTGAGCTACGAAATTGTCGATTTTGGCAAAAACGATATCCCAGAATTCAAGAGTCTAGACGGGCGATTTGCGGAGGCTTTTACAAATTATGCGGATTCTCGCTTGCCACTGCAAATTTGGCAGTACCGCCAAGGAAAAATGGAAGATATTACCAAGCAGTATCCGGTGGAAGTATACACGAATTCTGCTGAACTGTGGTTGGAATCTAGGAAGCGATCGAGCGAAGATGCAGAGGTGAAAGGGGTGTTGGCAGCATTCATGGCGAGCAAGTATGTTGCGGGCCAGGAGGCGGAAGGTTGGCAATTGTTGGACAAAGTTTATCAACAGCGCGATCGCACTCAATTCTTTGCAAAATTGCGCGAGTTTTTGGTAAGCACGGGATATGCTAGCAAGTAGATGTGGAGGTTTTTAACCGCTGATTTCAGCGGATTAACGCGGATAGTATCTGTAGGATCGGGTTTTACGAATAATATCTAATTCCCGCTAACAATCTCAATCAACCCGCCCCCGCACAACAGATAACCCGCGTCAATTTTTACTTCGATACTAATCCCAAAAATGTACGCGATCGTTTACCGCTTTGTGGGGGCGAGTTTATTTGAATCTTGAGTTACAGCCACCTATTGTCGGTGAAACTCGCCCCTACAGCATTACAATATTCTGCTAATACCAAATCCGCTTTTTGGAGATTCTTTATCAACCAGTCGGCGCCGGCCGACTTTGTTTGTGTAGATGCGGTTTCAACCGCCGGATCGTAAAGGGGATGACTGTTGCTCTTTGATGCGCTAAGCTAAAATAAGTATAAAATATCCCACATAAAATCCCTGAAAATGGTATATCCACCTGCACCTTGGAATTTACAAGGTTATGCTGTTCAGACTTTACAATTAATAGATGTGGCACGGGTGCGTCCCTTGGTTCCATCTGAGTTAGAAATAGTCTCTGTATTGCCCGGAAAAACCCTAGGCGGAGTTTATATATCCTCCTACGGATTGGGTTCAGTGATGGAGTACAATGAGTTAATTGTCGTAAGCGCGATCGCCAACTATGCGGGAAAATGGGGCGCTTGGATTTCCCACATCTACGTAGACAACCCTAACTCGGTAGCCGGCGGGCGGGAAATTTGGGGACTTCCTAAAGAATTGGCTCACTTTAGTTGGGAAGGCAGCGATTCGGTAAAAGCAGCACCCCTAGGTTACCAAGTTACAGTTAGCCAAGCAAACCGTCAACTGTGCAGCCTCAATTACAGCCAGCAAAATTTAGCGCTACCTGTATCTTTTAGCGGAAATGTTTTCAGCGCTCACCGCAGCAACTTGCTATTATTTAAAGGAGAATTTCAGTCTCGAATCGGTTTGATTAAAGGCGAACTACAAATACCAGAAGAAAGTCATTTTGCCAGTTTAAACTTAGGTCAGCCCTTGCTTACAGTTGCCTGTGAAGATATGCGTTTAATGGCAGGTGCGCCGGAAGTTGTGGGGAACAGAGCCGCTGAATTCAGTTATTAGTTAAAATTGGTATTGACCGACAATTACTGCGTAAACCAGGAATTGCAGGTCAATATTAAAGAAACCGGGTTTTGCACCATTAAAAGCGTTGATGCAGTATGTTCGCAAAAAACCCGGTTTTTGATTGCTCGTGCTGATTGTACTGAAATTAAATTAATTCCGGTTGCACTCCTAATGATGTTAACAGTTAACAGTTAACGGTTAACAGTCAACAGTCAACAGTTAACAGTCAACAGTCAACAGTCAACGCCTGAATTTACTATTCCGATGCTAACAGATTTGATATTAAATGCCAGCCCCCGGAGCGGCTTTAGCACCCATTTCTAAAACTGTACCGCGCAGGAAATCAATTTGCTTCTGAAAGTCCATGCCCTGAATCTTTCCTAATAAAGCTTTTCCTGCTTCGGGAATTTCATAGTCGGAAGGTACGGGAATAATTGTTCCTTCGTCCATTCCTACTGCTAGAAAATACCAAAAAGCCAGCTTGGTTTCAGGACTCATTGAGCCGTACATCCGGCTGATTTCAGTATTGGCTTTTGAGGCAATGTCGCGCATTACTTGCAGTTGTTCTTCGTGGGGCAGCGGCTTGACTTGCTCGAATAAACCCCGAGCGATTTCGGAACCTGCAGCACCGGGAGCCGCTGGCGTGATTGACTTGCCCATTTTGGTGTAAACAAACCACAGCAAACCTAATTGATCGTCTACGCTCAAGCTCTGAATTTCTGCTTTTCCTTGGTCGTAGGCGCTGCTAGTAGAAAATGTCATTTCTTCAGTCTCCAAAATAATATGTATTGCTCTGTTTGCCGATCGCAAAAACTTGTTTTGCTACTTAATAAAAGTTAGCGAATCAATAGGGAGACTAGAATCTTGCGGAAGGTAGAGATGAACCCCGACAGTAATTGGTGGTGGCTCCGAAGGTGGTAGGAAGTTTACAACTAAAGGACGATGCGGTGTGTTTCAGGTCAAGTTCGATCGATCGCAATTCAGTTTTTCTTGATTTTTGAGTACCTAAGTGCGATCGAACCTTTTTTTGCCGTGGGAGCGGATACGATATTATTCCCAAGAAAATAGGCTGGCAAACCGCCAGCCTAGAATCAGGAGAAACTTAATTGAAACTTGTTGAAATTCTAGCTAAACAAACCCGAAATACCGCCGACTGCTATTGCTCCAGCCAGAGCCGAAACAACCACAGAAGTTAGAGCCGTACCGAACAGCCACCAAGCAGCAGTTGCGGCTGCTTCGCGAGCATCTTCTGCTTGCTGCTTGGTCTTTTTCTTGAGCTCTTTAATGCGTTTTTTGGCTTCATTTTGCAGGCGTTCCGAGCGCGACAGCACGCTGTCCCTGGCTCCTTCAATTTGGTCGATAATTTTGTTAGCTTGGCCTTCTGAAATATCGGGGCGAGAGCTAATTACCGCGACTAAAGTACCGCGATCGAACTCGCCTAAACGCTCTTTAATCGCGTCAAATCCGGCCTGCGGGTCGTCAAACACTTTGCGGAAGTCTCGCTTAATGCTTTCGTAGTTGAGTTCAGGTCGATCGAGCGAATTGAGGTAATCCCGAATTTTCGCGAAAATACCGTCAATTGCCGACTGGAACTTGTCTTGCACCATTTGAACTTGTTCGACAAACTCGTTGCGGACAGATTCGATACGATCGGCAATTTGGTTAGCTTCCGCTTCGGAGATGTCTTCCCGCTGCGACAGCAAGGCTACCAGCGTACCGCGATCGAAGTGCTTCACGCGATCGCCCAAACTTTGCATCCCCATTCCCGGCTCGTTAAACAGCAACTGCAAATCGCGTTTGATACCTTCGGGATTGAGTTCTTCCTTGTTGGTATTCCGCAAGTAATTTTCCAAACTTCCTTGGAAATCCGTTACTCTTTTTTGAGCGCGAGATGCCAAGCGGCGGGGCGATTTCACGATGCTGCGAATCGAATCTTGCACGCGATCGATCGTCCGATTGATTTGTTCTTCGCTCAAATCTTCCCGCTGCGAAAGCAACTTGACTAAGGTTTCGCGATCGACCTGAGACAGCCTTTCCCGCAGCGCCAAAGCACCTTCTTTCGGATTTTCTAACAATTTGGTCAAATCTCGATTGATGGCTTCTGGATCGAGTTCTTCCAAGTTGGTATTCCGCAGGTAATCGCCAATTTTTGCAGTAACTTCCTCGTACTGTTGCTTAGCTCTATCTGCGACTATTTGCGGCGCGTGGATAATGTTGTCGCGGACGGATTCGATTTTGTCGATCGCCCGATCGATCTGTTCTTGGCTGAGGTCTTGGCGCTGCGACAGCAGTTGCACCAACGTATCGCGGTCGAATTGAGACAAGCGTTCTCTCAACGCTTTCAATCCCGCTTCCGGGTCGCTTAACAGCGTTTGAAACTCGCGCTCGATCGCTTCAGGATTGAGTTCTTCCTTGTTAGTATTGCGGAGATACTCTTCTACCTTTTGCCGCAATTCTTGTGCTCGCGATTGCGCTTGCTCTTGCAATTCTTGAGATTTGGCAATTACGCGATCGCGCGAACTTTCCAGCCGTCCGATTAACCGATCCGCTTCCTCTGGACTGAAATCTTCCCGCTGGCCTAGCAACTGCACCAAAGTATCGCGGTCAAATTGCGACAGGCGATCGCGCAAAGCCTCAAAACCAGCATCGCGATCGTCCAAAAGCGCTTGGAAATCCCGCTCGATACCTTCAGGATTCAATTCTTCCTTACCAGTCGATCGCAAATAATTCTCAATTCGGCTGCGTAAATCTTGAGACTGTTCCTCACCAGCAGCATCTCGAACAATTCCCAAAACTTCTTGACGGACACCTTCAAGCTGTTCGGAAATTTCCGCCGCCTGTTCCTGACTAAACCCGTCGCGGCGGCCCAAAATCCCTACAAAATATTCAGGATTCAACTGTTCTAACTGGCGCAAAACCGCCCCCGGAGAAGCTTCGGGATCGTAAATAACATCCCTAAATTCCTGCTTGATAGTTTCTCGGTTGAGATGCCAAGGTTGAGTATTCAGCAAGTAATTTTCCACATCAGCCTTAGCTGTATTGAAAGGCAGCGCAGGCAATTTATCCCCCACTCGATCCGTCAAAGACTTAGCTTTTTCCTTTCCTTTTGCAGTTAGTTGCTGCAACTGACCAGAGATTTTTTCAACATCCAAATCCGACAAATCAGTTCGCGACAAAACAGTGCCCACCAGAGCTTCCACACCAAACTGCATCGCTCGGTTCATGCCCCCGCTGGACTCGGATTTATGTTCCCTACTTTCCAGGATTTGAGACAATTTGGCGTTGAGTTCGTCAGACTTCAGCAAATCGGGAGCCGCAAATTTGAGAAAATCAACCAACTCTAAATTCGGGTCTTTCTTTTCTTGCTGCTTGCCAAATGTTTGCTTCCAAACGCCTTCTAATTGGTCAGCAACTTGATTTATTTCCTCTTGAGAAAAATCACTGCGACTGCTAATTAAATCCACAAAAGTTTGGCGGTTAACATTCTTTAAAACATCGGTTCCCGCCAGAGATTTGATATCGGCATCCCCCAGCAACTTTTCAAATTGACCGCGAATTTCCTTGACATCCAACTTCGGCAACTGCAAAGAACCCACATAATCTTGCAGTGTTTCGCGAATGCTCTCCGGGTCTACAGCCGAGCTCAATTCGCGGCGGACAGCAGCCACAGATGCTTCCACAGTATTGACCATTTGGTCGCCGGCCATCTTGCCGCCGATCGCTGAACCGGCAGTACCCATAACGCCTTGAATGCCTGAAAAAGCAGTTTTTATCAAGGAACCGATCATCGAGCCGACGGCGCTAGAACCCAGCCATACCAGGGTTAAAAAGTACGCAGCCCAAATGACAACACCAATAATTGCCGCTCCATCTACCGAGGAAATTGAAGTTAACTTGACTGCCAGAAAACAAGCTACAAATAAAGCTATGTTAACTGTGACTAAAATCCAACCGCCGACTAGACCTTCAGTCTTCCGAATTTTAGTACCAAAACTTTCGGAATCGTCATCATCATCGGGTAAAGCGTCGTCCCAATTAGATATTTTGGCGGCAATCGAGAAATTGGTTAACAGGAATTGGAAGCCGAAAGCCATAATGACTCCGGCGATTAATGCCACGAAAAACTGAGGACTTAGAAACATCAGCCCTGCGACATCGGGGTGCTGGAACGGGACATCTCTTTGCACCGGCATTTGGGCAATATTGAATTTGGGACTGTACAGCGACATTAATAACTCGCTTTCAAACATAAATTACCTCCTAAATTTTGATGCCGAATCAGGCATATTGAAATTAGCCCCTAACATTTAACTAGGGGAATGGACACTTTTTTGATGGTGGTTTTTTTCGTCAGGCTTTATCTTAAGGAAGCCCTAATTAGTAAAATGAAGGATGAATAGTAAATCAGTTCTTTAGTTATGTCATCCTTACTGCTGATTATGGCTCTGGAAGCGGAAAAATAAATCCCTCTAAAGTCAGAAATGAGTTGATTTGGGAGGAGTAGCCGTAGAGTTCGCCAAAAAATGCAGGTTTGAGGCGGGGGCGATGGCTAGTAATTATCACAGGGGCCGTCAAGACTTTTTATGTAATTAATAGGGCGTGGTTACTTAATAAAGTGCGATGTGGCGCACCCTACATATCGTAAAGTGCGCTGTCTTTTTAGGATTCCGTTTGATTTTTAGGCTGAAAACGAGCTAGTAATTGCGGGCGTTCGAGCTGCCTAATCAGTCGCGCGCGATCGAGGCTTTCTAGTTTAATCAAAGGCTCGATTATTTGGGCTAATTCTTCATCAATTTCGCCAAATTTCACTTGTAGCATACTCTCAACTATCAAGCGTTGACTGCGCTGGATACCTTCTTGGATACCTTCTTGGATACCTCGTTGAGTTGCATCTTCAAGCCGTTGCAAATAGAGGGGTGACAGTTCCATAATTAACTCCCGATCTTCTCGATCTATGTCTTGGCGGATTTCTAAAATTGTTCGCAAGTTGTACAACAATTCTAACGCGCTCAACCGAAAGAAATTATCAGAGGGTAATTCTCTCAATTCGGCAATAGCTTGCTTTTGCACGTTTCCCTTCCCCAAAACCCTCAGCCACAGCGTTTCGGGAGTGCGGGGCAGTTGGTGAATGGCAATGATTGCTGCTTTCAGAGACGGACTCAGAAAATAAACTCCATTTACCCAATTTTCGGTTTCGGGAATCGCTCCAAATCCAGCTAACATAACGTCGGAAATCGTCGGCGACAGTATCCAGAGTTGGGGCAAGTCTGCCTCTGCAATCCTGCTATTATCTCTGGCTGCGACTCGTTCATATTCGGCGTGGACATCAAATAGTTTGCCCAAACAACTGCGAATTTCTCCAGTTTGAACAGGACTGCGGAATGGTTCCAATACAGCGGGTTTTGCTGCAATTTTACCCAAAATGCCGAGGGCTGTTGCTTCGACTTCTGGTTCCGCTTTGGGGGCAAAAAAAACGTCAATCTGCCTCACTTCTCCAGCAATGTCGAGGCTGGTTTCGACTTTGCCCAGAGGGGTTAATAGTTCTTTGAGATACTGTTTGGCGAATTGGTCGTGAATAAATCTAGTGATGAGAATTGTCAGCTATCAAGTGTTTAAAAACCTCGCTCTCAAATGTCAAATGTCAACTGTCAACTGTCAACTGTCAACTGTCAACTGTCAACTGTCAACTGTCAACTGTTTTCATCTTTTAAGGCAATCCACTGAGATTGCAGAGTAGGAGAGTGACAATTATCAAATGCTGTCATACCTTTTTGATAATTTTTCCAAATTTTGTTCATAGATTTAATCAAATCTGGCTTAGTTCTGATAATATCAGAAGTTAATCTGAGATTACAATCATCCGGTCTTTTAAGGAAATCAGCTATGCGACTCTCTCAAATGCTTTTTGTCACCCTGCGGGAAGACCCTGCAGAAGCAGAAATTCCCAGCCACAAACTATTACTCCGTGCGGGATACATCCGGCGCATCGGTAGCGGAATTTACGCTTATCTGCCTTTGATGTGGCGAGTTCTCAAAAAAGTCTCCCAAATTGTCCGGGAAGAAATGGATGCTACCGGCGCTCAAGAATGCCTTCTCCCGCAACTGCAACCTGCCGATTTGTGGCGGGAATCCGGTCGCTGGGATACCTACACTCAAGCTGAAGGTATCATGTTTTCTCTCACAGACCGCCGCGATACTGAGTTGGGATTGGGCCCGACTCACGAAGAGGTAATTACTACAATTGCTAAGGATATGGTTCGTTCCTATCGGCAGTTGCCTTTGCATCTCTATCAAATTCAAACTAAGTTTCGCGATGAAATTCGCCCGCGTTTTGGGTTGATGCGCGGTCGGGAATTTATTATGAAAGATGGCTATTCTTTTCACACTAGCGAAGAAAGTTTGAAAAAAACTTATCAGGATATGGATCGAGCCTACAGCAATATGCTGCGCCGATCGGGCTTGGAATTCCGAGCAGTAGATGCCGATTCTGGTGCAATTGGTGGCTCTGGTTCTCAAGAGTTTATGGTGCTGGCAGAAGCGGGTGAGGATGAAGTTCTTTATACTGAAGACGGTCAGTATGCTGCTAATGTGGAGAAGGCTGTATCGATGCCGGCTGATGCGGAACTGTCGCCCTTTGCAACTTTTGAAAAGCGGGAAACGCCGGGAACTGACACAATTGATAAACTTTGCAAGTTTTTGAAATGTTCTCCGACGCAAGTTGTCAAAAATGTGCTTTATGAGGCTGTTTATGACAGCGGTATTACAGTTTTGGTATTGGTAAGTATTCGCGGCGACCAAGATGTGAATCAGGTAAAGTTGCTGAATGAGTTGACGAAGTTAGCACCAAATTATCAAGCTAAAACTGTTTTATTTTTGACGGTTCCTGATGCGGAAGCTCAGGGGAAATGGGCGGCTAAATCTTTGCCTCTGGGTTATATGGCTCCCGATGTTGCTGATGATTATAT
>NZ_JADEXD010000273.1 GCF_015207285.1 Tychonema sp. LEGE 07203
AAACTCCTGATTTCCCCCATGTCGGTTCAGAAGAGGCATAATAGTTAAAAGCTGGCGGCTTAATTTCAAGCTTTCATCAGCAACAAATTGTCTAGTATCCTTGACTGGTGTCTTATGGTTGTATCTCAATCTTCCAATTACCTAATTACGAGCTATAACGATTTTGATGTCAGCTCTAGTCCCAGCAATGTAGTGCCGATGGTACTAGAACAGTCGGGAATGGGCGAGCGGGCATTTGACATTTACTCGCGCTTGCTGCGGGAGAGAATCGTGTTTCTAGGAACTCCCGTAACCGACGAAGTGGCTGACTCGATCGTAGCTCAGCTATTGTATCTAGATGCCGAAGATCCAGAAAAAGATGTCCAAATGTACATTAATTCCCCCGGCGGCTCGGTGACGGCCGGTATGGCAATTTATGACACAATGCAACAAATCCGCCCGGATGTGGTGACGATTTGTTACGGTTTGGCTGCGAGTATGGGCGCATTTCTGCTGACAGCAGGAGCCCACGGCAAGCGGATGTCTCTCCCGAGTTCCCGGATTATGATTCACCAGCCGCTCGGAGGCGCTCAAGGTCAAGCAGTTGATATTGAGATTCAAGCCAAAGAAATCCTTTATCATAAGCGTAAGCTGAATCAACTTTTAGCGCACCACACGGGTCAATCGCTTGATAAGTTGGAGGCTGATACTGAGCGCGACTTTTTTATGTCAGCCGAGGAAGCCAAAAACTACGGTTTGGTCGATCGAGTTATCGAAAAGGAAAATCTTCCGACGGCGGGAGAAAATGTCACTGCACTGAAATAAGAGGCTGTTATGTCTAAGTACGACTCCCATCTAAAATGTTCGTTTTGTGGCAAGTCTCAAGAGCAGGTACGCAAGTTGATCGCAGGGCCGGGGGTGTATATCTGCGACGAATGCGTTGATTTGTGCAATGAAATTTTAGATGAGGAGTTGTTTGATTCGAGTGCGGTGCCGGCGGCGGCTCCGAAGCAGGAAACGACGCAAAAGCGCCGCGCTACCTCCGGCAAAAGTATGTCGGTGAGCCAAATTCCCAAGCCGAGGGAAATTAAAAGTTACCTGGACGAAAATGCGATCGGGCAAAATGAGGCGAAAAAGGTGCTCTCGGTGGCTGTTTACAACCACTACAAGCGCCTGAGCTTTATCCATGCCAAAAATAGCGGCAAGCACCCCCCGGAAGAAGTAGAACTGCAAAAATCGAATATTTTGTTGATCGGGCCCACGGGCTGCGGGAAAACTCTCCTGGCTCAGACTTTGGCGGATATGCTGGAGGTGCCGTTTGCGGTGGCTGACGCGACGACGCTGACGGAAGCCGGCTATGTCGGGGAAGATGTGGAAAATATTTTGCTGCGGCTGCTGCAGGTGGCAGATATGGACGTGGAAGAGGCGCAGCGCGGAATTATTTATATTGATGAAATTGACAAAATTGCCCGGAAGAGCGAAAATCCTTCGATTACGCGGGATGTCTCCGGGGAAGGGGTGCAGCAGGCGCTGCTGAAAATGCTGGAGGGGACGATCGCCAATGTACCTCCCCAAGGCGGCCGCAAGCATCCCTACCAAGACTGCATCCAAATTGATACCAGCAATATCATGTTTATCTGCGGCGGCGCTTTTGTCGGTTTGGACAAGGTGATCGAGCAGAGAACGGGTAAAAAGTCAATGGGTTTCATTCAGCCGGGAGAAGCTGTGCCGAAGGAAAAACGGGCTGCTGACGTGCTCAGGCAACTGGAACCAGACGATTTGGTAAAATTTGGGATGATTCCGGAGTTTATTGGGCGGGTGCCGGTGGCGGCGGTGTTAGATCCGCTGGATGAGGAAACGCTGATGGCGATTTTGACTGAGCCGCGCAATGCTTTGGTTAAGCAGTATCAAAAGCTGCTGAAGATGGATAGCGTGCAGTTGGACTTTAAGCCGGATGCGATTCGGGCGATCGCCCAGGAAGCCTACCGCCGCAAAACTGGAGCGCGGGCGCTGCGAGGAATTGTCGAAGAATTGATGTTGGACGTGATGTACGAATTGCCGTCCCGCAAAGATGTAACGCGGTGTACGATTACCAAAGAAATGGTTGAGAAGCGATCGACTGCCGAATTGTTAGTGCTTCCCTCTTCGCTACCGAAGCCCGAGTCGGCTTAACAGCACAACTTACACACCCGAATTGGGTGCGTCGTACTTTAATCAGCGCCAGCAAAATTAGAGTATTCTCAAATGACGCGCCCTACTCATCATTATTTTTCACCCAAGCCTAACAGCAATGCTTAAAATAGCAGATTGGTTGATTTACGCATTATGCTGTTCCCTCTTGTACGGTTTTTGGGGATTTTTTAGCAAATTAGCTACTCAATACATTGACTACAATACAGCTTTCGTCTACGAAGCAGTCGGTGCTATTTTAGCTACTTTATTGATTATTGTAAAAACCAACAACTTGAGTTTGCAGGGAGACTTGAGAGGAATTATATTTGCTCTATTGGTGGGTGTTTGCGGAACTGTTGCATCCTTAGTGTTTTTTATAGCCATTGACAAAGGCCCAGTTGCCAGTACAGTAAGCATTACTTCTCTATACCCGATAGTGACTGTATTGCTATCATTTATTTTCCTGAAAGAACCCATTACATTATTTCAAACACTCGCTCTTTTTTTTGCCGTAATAGCAGTGATACTTTCATCAGTATAAATATTTTAATGATGTCGTGTCCGGCAATATCTCAGTTTCTGTCCGGTTAATAAGTTAAGCTGTTTCGGCATTTAAACTGTATGTCAAAAAAACTCTTGTGGGGAGTAGGGGTTGGGCAGGAGAGCCCGCCCTGAATATGCAATGTTTATTTGCGCGACAGCTTAGCATAGAAGTGCGATCGAGTTGAGGGATTGCGGGACATTCGCACTCACAAATAATATCAAATCCTCTCTTCATCGTCCTGTATTCATATCTCTATTCTCTCTCTGTGTTCTAGCGCCGGTTAAATCACCTGACGATGCAACGGTCAACGATATAAATACAACAGATCGCACCGAGATGATATGATACCAAATCCGGGTAACATACTTTCTTTACGATCGAACCGCCCCGACGCCAAGAGCGCGAAGAGAAGAGGAAACAGAAGAGTCAGAAGATAAATGGGATGGCAAAGTCGGATTTGGTATTACTTATTACTCGCTCAACTTCAACTACCAATCTATAAAATCATCCGGCTCTAACTCCGAAGATAATTCGGGAAACTCAGCCTCAGTTTCCAAAGCGACACTCGCTGATTCCCAAATCTCTAAATCATCCGACAAATCGACTACTTCTCCCTCAAACATATCCGCCCATTGCCTGCTCGTATTCGCCACAGAGCGAGCATCAGCCCGCACCGCTACATTCCGAGCATTTAACTCATTCTGATAACCTGTAAAATCATTAATTTCTGGCACATTAACAGCAGTATTTTCAGCCGCTGGCGGGTGTTTTTGTTCTGCTCTATCATTTCTCGAGAAATTATCAAAAATCTCAGGATTTGGTGATTGCTGCACCTGTTGGTTCGCATCACTCACGGGATGAGAATTCCTAGGATTTTCGGCAACAGGTTTGTTAGAAGCAGGCAAATCCTTGACGGGGGAACTATTATTTTTGGCAGGATTTGTTACTCCCAATTTTACTGTTACTTGTCGGTTAAAAATTTGGGCAAAAGCTTCTTGAATATTAGATACTTTGTCTTTAACCATCTTGAGCAGCGGCTGCGAACTAATTTTAACATAAGCACTATCATTGCTAAAAATTATTAGCTGTCCGTGTTGCCGGAGCAGCGATTGAGTCCCGTTGGGTCGCACGCGGTTAAGTACCTGTTGCCACACTTTATCTAAATCAATTTCACTGGGTAAATTAGTAGGTGAATAATTTGTTTGATTCGTTTCAGCAGTTGGTGCAGGTGCGGGAATTGGTGCGGGATGTGGGCTTTCTGTGCCATTAGCCACAGGTGGTAACTGAGGCGGAGGATTTTGCGAATTGGGAACTGAAGATTGTTCAATATTAGATGTCTGGCTCCCCTTCTTAGCAAGGGGGGGTTGGGGGGGTTCT
>NZ_JADEXD010000063.1 GCF_015207285.1 Tychonema sp. LEGE 07203
GGGCTAAGACTTCATCCATAGCACATAGGTCAGAAAAATGGTATTAGGGTGTTAGGGAGAAAAGAAACACTCGAATTCAATTGATTGTGGGCTCTGGATAGGGCTTTTTTGAGTGTAACAATTTTTGAGAGCGCTGATTTGCTTGGTTTTGAGAGCGGCAAAATCGATCGCGCGATCGAGCATAACAGAGGCAATGCGGGTTGAAAAATGTGGGCAATCACAAGGTTGATAGCGAGACAGTCAACACTCAACACTCAACAGTCAATCTTTCTCAGTAATTCTTTACAAACAGCCTTTGGATATCGAGGCAAAATAGATGTGAACTGTCTAAACTTTCAATAATGAGTAGAACCTTAATTCCTGTGATTCTAGCCGGCGGTAAAGGCGAACGTTTTTGGCCGCTGAGTCGCAAGCAGCGCCCCAAGCAGTTTTTGAGTCTTGACGGTAGCGGTAAGAGTTTGCTGCAGACTACTGCGGAGAGACTTTTGGAATTAGGTAACGGTTGGGAGGATTTGTGGGTGGTAACGTCGGAAATGTTGGCCGACGGGGTGCGGGAACAGTTGCCGCTTTTACCTCAAGAGAATTTGCTGGCGGAACCCCAGGGCCGGGATACTGCGCCGGCGGTGGCTTGGACTGCTATAGAAACTGCGAAGCGTTACGGTGAGGATGCGGTTGTTGGTTTTTTCCCGGCGGATCACTGGATTGGGGAACCGGAGGAGTTTGTCAAGACTTTGGAGGCGGCGGCGGATTTGGCGAGAAATCAGGATGCGATCGCCACTTTGGGTGTTAAACCGAGTTATGCTTCCACTGGTTACGGCTACATCGAACAAGGCGAGGAAATTGGCAGTTTTGGCGGTTTTCCGGCCTACCGGGTGGCGAGGTTTACTGAAAAGCCCGATCGCGCCACCGCCGAAGAATTTGTAAACAGCGGTAAGTTTAGTTGGAATGGCGGAATATTCGTATTTCGAGTCGGTACGGTCTTGACAGAATTGCGAAATCATGTACCGGAAATGATGGCAGCTTTGGAAGCAAAAGGCGCTGCTGCTTACTCGGAATTACCCAAAATTAGCATCGATTACGCGCTGATGGAGAAGACTAAAAAGGCTTGTGTTCTGCCCGTAGGCTTTAGCTGGGACGATTTGGGGGATTGGAATGCGATCGGGCGTTTGCTGCAAGGAGACAAGCCGAATGTCGAGTTAGCAAAACACGTCGGAATTGATACCAAGGAAAGCATTTTCTATGCAGCGGATGACAATGAAGTGATTGTGACCATTGGTTTAGAAGATGTGGTAGTTGTTAGGGATGGCAATGTGACTTTGATTGTGAAAAAGGACAGGACGCAGGAGATTAAACAGGTAATCAAAGTGTTGGGAGAAGATGAGAAATTGAAAGATTTATTGTAAGTTATACCAAATCCAGGTTTGGGATACCCTTTATGAATCAGTCGGCGCAGGCCGACATGGTTTGACAAGTAGCGGTTTCCACCGCCTGCTTTATAAAAAGGATAACAAGCCCGGATTTGGTATTACTGAGGACAGGGCAATGCTGTGTCTCTACCGCATTCGCGATCGCGACTTATATCGTTTCCGGTTGCATCGGAATGGTTTAACCGCAGAGAACGCAGAGAACGCAGAGGCATCTCGGAGAGATGAATACAGGACGATGAAGAGAGGATTTGATATTCATTGTAGGGAAACGGCACTGCCGTATCCTGATTTTGGGTGATGTCTCGGTGGTAGAAGGTGGGCTGACTGAGCAGTAAAGAGCAAACTAAAGCTGAGTGCAGCTTTTAGCCGCCGCGGCCTGTTGCCGCATCAGTTTAGCAGTGTTAGAAACAGGTTGTGAAACTGTTAAATCAGATTTATGCGACTGCTGAGACAACAACTGGGATGGTGGATCTAAACTGATATTTTTAGGCGTTTTCTCAGCTTTTTTGGTTGAGAACTGCGGTGCTAATTGCAAAAAATTTTCGATGGGAATTCCCCAACTCGATCGCACCATTAATTGCCGCATTGGTTCACAAGGTTTCGATCCGTCCTGAAATACATAAGGATCTCCCCAAAGCGGATAAGCGTGCATTCCGTTCACAGCTACCACCTCGCCCGCCCAATTCAGCACTGGCCCGCCGCTCATGCCTTTTTCTATTTGATTGTTATAACCTAGTTGATAGCCGTCTTCTAGGGATTTTTCAGGTATTAGCGATACTCGTCCGGTTGTGAATTTCCATCCCGCTCCACTTGATTTGTTAGCTTCTACAGGAAACCCGGCAGCATATACTTGGTCTCCTTCTTTGACTGTTGAAGAACTTCCGAGCACGCCTATTTTGTAGTCGGGGTTGGTACTTTTAAACTGCAAAATTGCTAAATCTTTACCTGTAAATTGAGTTGCTAAATATCGGGTTGCAGAGTAAATTTGACCGTCGGGAGTTTGGATGCGATAGGTTTTTGCTGACTGCAATACGTGGTCGTTAGTGAGTACAGTATAAACTTGTTCTTGTCGCTCAACGATCGTCCCGGAACCCCAACTATCTCCTGAAAGCACTTTCACTGTAATTGAACGAGCTGTTTGGAGCATAGCTTTTTCTGATAAATCTCCCGCCCTCAACCGCTGCGATGCTCCCTGGTTTTGCCCTGACGGTTTTAGGGGTTTGGCGGGTAAATTCAGCGGTTGAGCTGCTGGTGACTTCACCGGTGGCTTGCCTAGTTGAAATATAGATGCTTGAGGTTGCTGCCATAAATCTGTGCGGACAAGTTCTGTAGCAGAGAAACCTCGATTGTGTAGTTGAACTGCAACTCCGGTTAACAAACCAGCAGTACAAGTGAAGAATGCTAGGGGAAACCAATTCATTAATGTTACAGAATTTACGGAAGTCTTACCAGATGGGGTTATCGGATTGTGAATTCGATCGATCTTCTACAGCAGCCTGTTTGAGATATTCGCTCATGTCTATATAAACACGAGACGCGCTTTCGTTGAGCGGCCCGGAGGCGCGGACGCGCACAGCAAGTAAGTTCTTTAATACTTGATTGGGTTCGCTCCCTGGTTGTAGGGTGAACAGCAATCCCGTACAATTTCCTCCTTCACCGGAGGCAACGCAAACTACTTGCTGGTTGTTCATAATACCAGTAGTCAGGTAGTTCAGTTTTTGATTTCGGAAGTATTGGTGGAACCTTGCTGATACTTCAAGACAGCGCCTTTGAGGACTGTAGCCGGCATCGCGGAAACGCTCGGAAGTCCACCGGATAACGGGTACGTCACCGCGATTAGTCTGAGCAATGGTTGCTGGAGCGCCGCTGCTTGTGCCGCAGACAAAGGCTTTGGTTTGAATGGTGGTTTTTTGAGCGCTAGCATCCGTGACGATCGCACTTACAGCAATTGTCATCAAACCAGCAGCCACCATCGAACTCAATAACTTGTATTTCTTCATAATTATCACCGCTTCTGGTTTTCAAAATTTACAATTCAAAAATTTAAGGTATCCAACAATTTTTTCAGAGATGCTACCTTTTAAATCTCTATTTTTCTGCCTGCAATTACCATTCCCTTTCAGCAACAGGCGGGTTATTGGTTAGAGGCTCAGAATTTCCCGACTGCAAGCTGCTCGCACCCACCGGCGACGTACCCGGACGGCAAACCGGCTGCCCCTGTACGTACAGCGGATCTGGCGGGCGGATGTTGCTGGCTTCATCGGTTTCGCAGACGATCGATACTGTGACAGGATTGCTGTTAGTAGCTGTTTCTGTCAAAAACACCGCTCCCACGTATGCTTTTTGGGCGGGGTTCACAGGTATAGCATAGTGATAGGCTCCCCTAGTAGTTGTGTGGATGGCAAAGTTGAACTTTGACATGGGAAGTTGAATGTTAAAGGAGCGTTGCAGCAAACTGACGGTACCGGTAAATGCACCGTTGCGCGTGCGGAAAGTTTGCTGGCCGCGAATTAAGGCTTGAATTGCTGATTCGGCTCCTGGCGATGTCGCCTGTCGTACTGCCACAGGTGCGGGCTGACTGCGCGGTTCTGGTGTTGGGGCTGGTGCGGCTGTTGGTTGCTTTGCTTCTAGGGAGTTATTGGGTGCTGGACGTGGTTGGGGAACATTTCTCACTGGCTGCTGTACCGGCTGCGGCTGTACTCTGGCCACTTGTTCGTTTCTCGGTAAAGATATTCCCAGTCCGCTGTTGAGTGCCATTTGGAAGCCGTCTTGATTCCCCAATCCTCCATCGAGGGATGCTGCTTTTTGAGCGTCCTCATTCGCTCCTTCGTTGTCCCCGACGATGCGGCGGACTTCGCTGCGGCGGTTGTATCCCACTGCGCTGTTGGGAGCGAGGCCGATGGCTTTGGCAATGTCGGTGTTGGCTCCTATATAATCTTTGATTTGAGCTCGGCTGACTCCCCTGAGACCGTAGGCATCTGCAAAGTTAGAATTGATTTGAATAGCTCGATCGAAATCTGCGATCGCTTCTTTATGATTTCCCAGTTGAGCGTTGCTAGCGCCGCGAACGCGGTAGGCGTCGGCTAATTGGGCATTGTTTTGGATAGCTTTGATGGCATTTTCTAGAGCGGCTTTGTAATTTTTTTGAGCGAAGTTTGCATAAGCTAGACCGTTGAAAACATCGGCGGAGTTTTGATTGAATCGCAGTCCTTGGCTGAAATCGGCGATTGCCCCTTGATAGTTTTGCCGTTTGAGTTTTTCTTTGCCCTGTTCGGCGTAAGCTTTAGGAGCGAGTTGGACAAAGGTATCGATCGGAATTCCCAAGTTTACCCACGCTTTCGCGATCGTATCTTCTCTGTTGGCATCTGTACGTCCGTGAATCCCAATCACGCGGCCGCGAACATCGAGAATTGGCCCTCCGCTCATTCCCTGACGAGTTGGGTTTGTATAGATCAATTCATACCCGTCATTTACCCGTTCGCGAGCGGAAATTTGTCCTGCTGTCATCTGACGGATCTGTCTTGTAATCGTTTCCCCTGGCTTTGGCCAGCCGGAAACGTAGACTTGTTCTCCTACGTTGACTGTTTTAGAATCTCCCAACTGTGCTATCTCGTAATTGCCAGAGCTGACAAAGGGCGCGATCGCCAAATCGACTCCCGGTAATTGGATAATGTTGCTGCTTTCGACTCGGAAGGAATTGCGATCGGGCGTGACAATTTTAAATTCACCTCCTCGCTCTATTACGTGCTTGGCAGTCAGTACATAATATGTACTTCCTTCCCTAGCAATAATTATCCCCGAACCCTGACCCTGATTTTGTTCTCCTTCGATTAATACTGTAATTTGTTCGGCAATTTTGTTGACTTGTTCTGCTGATTGTGCTACAGCATTTTGCATTTGTACGGTGGCGATCGTTGCACCGAGCAGCGCTGCTGAAAGTCCGTATTTAAACTTAATTGTCATACACTCCATCCCTAATTTTAAGGAATAATTTTTGATTTCTATCTACCGAATTAGCCAGATATTTTTTACCACAAAGAACCCTCCGGCTCGGGTTCGCGTTTGATACTGCCCCCAGATGGGGGACTGGCGAAAATATTTGGCTCGCCCGGAACTGCGACTGCTGGGGCCAACCCATTTAGAAAAACATTCATCTGAATACACACAGGAAACATTGGCGATGTTTCCGGGGATTTCGAGAGTTGAATGTCTGAGTCCCAAAGAGGTGCTAATTTCTCCGCATCATCCGTTTGTAAATCAAAAGTTAGCGCATTTCCCCTGTCGAAACTACCCCCTTGAATAATGCTGCAAATTGCAGTTTGCTGGATGCCCGGTATTTGTCTGGCGCAATCTTTTTGAAGTTTTTGGGCCATTTGTTCGCACTGCGATCGAGAATTAATTCCTAAAACTAGGAAATCGCTCGATACCCATCTAATTGCTGGGATATTGCCCTGCGGTGTTTCAGCGATAATTGCTGGCGAGCCATCAACTGTACCGCAAAAAAAAGTTAATTCTCTAGCCTTACTGGCACTACTAAAAGTAATTGTGCTTGCCAAGGTAAATGCTAATGTTGTTGGAATTGAATTCAATACCCAAAGTTTCACTAATCACCTCTTTTGCCACGAAAAGAAGACCGGGCGGTTGCCACCGTCAGAAAATCAAACAAAACCCGCAGGTGCCGGTGGAATTCATTTGTTTTGCGTGCGGTTTCAACCGCCGTCCCATCTTAAAAAAGTTGGTTTGTAGCATCCGATTCCACAGATTGCGGGGAAGCCGATTCTGTCGGTTGGCTGTTGAGATATTCTGTCATGTCGATGTAAAGCCGATCGTTAATTTCGAGATTTACTCGACTAGAAGGTGCGCTTTCGTTGAGTGCATTTGTGCTGGCTCGATCGCGCAAATTCAACAACCGCTTTAATGTATTTCGTGCATCGCTACCCGGTTTCACTGTAAATAACAAGCCGTTGTTCGGCAACTCGCGGGCGCAGTCGCCACCCCGACTGTTGGCAACACAAATTACTGGTTGCCGGTTGATAACTCCGGTTGTCAAGTATTTGAGAGTTCCCGTTCTGTGATACTGTTGAAATCTGTCAGATACCAGTTGGCATCGGCGCTGAGCATCGAATCCAGAATCAGAAAAACTATTAGAAATCCACTTGATTACTGTGACGTTGCCGCCCGGTCTTTGCAAAATAGTTGCGGGCTGACCTCCAATTTTGCCACAGAAAAAGCCCGTGGTTTGCGCGGGAGTCGGAATACTAGCCACAATTGTGGTAGCAAGTGCGATCGCCGATGCAGTAATCAACGTTCTCAGTGACTGAATCTTCATTGGTAATTTTATTCCTTATTCGTTTGATGGATTTGTAGGATGAATTTGTGTGACGGAAATGATATCAATTCCGGTTGCACTCATACATGATGTTAACTGTTAACAGTCAACCGTTAACAGTCAACCGTTAACAGTCAACCGTTAACAGTCAACCGTTAACAGTCAACAGTCAACAGTGAATTTACTATTCCGATGCTAACGGATTTGATATGATTGCTGATTCTGAATAGGTGCATTTTCAATCGACGTGACAAGTCGCAGCGGGTATTGAAAGGGATAACTGACTCAACCTGCTATCGCTGTCCGCTGACTATTTTTGTGTATATGCCGGCTTCTTTGAATTATAAAGCAAAACTTAGATATAAAATTTAAAGATTTAACATCACAGAAATTATGCACTCCCAGCCCAGAAAAAACCCGGTTTTTGCCAGAAATCTCGGTTGAGTATCGAATTGGTTTTAGAACAGGGGCCCGTCGTCTTTAGGAGTTGGGGCATTAGGGAGAGAGGGCGAGACTTCGGGCGCTGGTGAGGGTTCGCGGTTATCAGGTGAGAGTCTAAAAAGGTCGTCAGGAGTTGGTTTTGCTTCGGGGCTTGACGGTTCGGGACTCGGCGGTTCGGAGCTCGGCGGTTGGGTGATGGAAGCTTCAATATCTTTAATCTGACGATCGTACTCTGCAGAAAGAGTTTTCACTTTGTCCGCAACGAAGGAATCGGAACTAATTGCTTTGAGTTTGTCTGCTGCTTCAATCCACAAATCTTTCTGTGTTGACAATTCAGTTGCTTTTGGCGCGTCGGCTGCGATCGCCATAGCTTCTTCTAATTGTTTCTGGGCTTGTTGTTCCCTTGTCAAACGCGCTTCCATCGCCGTCAACTCGCTTTGATAGGAAGGTAGCAGCTTTTGGGCGTCGGGGTAGACTTTGGCAGTTTGCGGAATGCTTGATAGTTGGTCGATCGCGCTTTTCATGCGATCGCCAGCCGTCTGCAACTCTTGGGCTGTTTGAGCATTTTGCCCTAAAACACGAGCGTCACCAGCCTGTTTGACCGCGCTGCTGTAACTTTCGTTAAAGGGTTTATCAGCAGCACAGTTATTGAGAGCACCGCACAAAAAACCGATGCGAGGAGACTCCAGGGCGGCAACTCCACCGACTAGCAGCAGAATTGGCAAGGCAATTAGGGCGATCGTTTTCCATTGATTTGGATCGCGATCGGGCTTTCTAGGATTGTATGGATTGTCTGGATATTGATGGCTTGCAGGCGGGTATCGATTGTCTGGATATTGACTGCCTGTAGAAATTTCAGTTGTAGATTGTCCGGGATCGGAACTAATTTCAGTATCACTATTAAATTGACCCATAAGAGTTTTTCCTTGTGTTTTGCTATTATTATCGAGAGCATTTAATACATCTCTCGCTGACTGATAGCGATCGCTCGGTTTTTCCTGCAACATCTTGTCAATAATCGCAGCCAGTTTGTCGCTGACATTCACGTGCGTAAGCGTTGCCCTCGAAGAGGATCGCCACTCCCATTCTAAATCACCATTCATCAAAGTATTTGGTTCTCGACCAGTCAACAAGACGATCGCCGTCACAGCCAAAGCATAAAGATCGCTATTCGGGTAACACTCGCCGCCCCGCAACTGTTCCGACGGACAATAAGCTACTTTTCCCACCTGCGTAGGTTGGTTAGAAATCGCAACACCCCTGCCATTTGCAAGCTGTGTCTCCGCATATTTAACCACCCCGAAATCAATCAGCACCGGTTTTGGTTTACCATTTGGCAGCATGATATTATCCGGCGAAATATCTCGGTGAATAATCCCTTTTCCGTGAATATACTGGAGCACTTCCAGTAGTTCCCGCAGCCATTCAACGATATCTTTTTCAGAGAAACTTTTACTTTGCCGTAAAACTTCGTAAGTTGTACCGTTGACAAATTCCTGCACAATAAACAAGCGCCCATTTTCCTCAAACCAATCCAGAAACTCCGGAATTTGGCGGTGATTGAGCGTGGATAAAATCTGGGCTTCTCGCTCAAATAATTCCCTAGCTTTTTGCAAGGCCTCCGGCTTGGTATTGCTCGGAGCAAACTCCTTGAGAACGCAGCTATGATTATTTTGTCTATCTAACGCTAAATAGGTGCGACCAAATCCACCTTGACCTAGAATCCGGTCAATTTCGTAGCGATTTTTAATCGAAGTTCCAGCCGATAGTTCTGGTATCATCACTATTTACTAATCCTGCTTCTATACTTCCTTAACTGGTTCCCAGGATCTGCCTGGGAAAACTCGGTTTCTCGCCCTTATTTGCTCTCAGAAACCGGGTTTCTTCGTGAATTTCTCGTTACCAAACGCCAAACTCGTAGAAACCCGGTTTCTCGCCCTAGCTATTTGCTCTCAGAAACCGGGTTTCTTCGTGAATTTCTCGTTACCAAACGCCAAACTCGTAGAAAACTCGGTTTCTCGCCCTAGCATAACTACAAAAACCCTCAACCAACTGAAGTCAGTCGCGTACCGCACTTAGCACAAAATTTCGAGCTAGTTGGATTTTTATGGCCGCAGCTAGTACAAAATACAAAGTTTTGTGCAGGTACTGTCGGCGGTTGAATTGGCGGTGCCGCCATACCAGCAGGAGCATTAATCACAGTAGGATCGGTATAAATCCTGTCCAATCCTGTAGATACTGCCGTTCCAGATTGAGGCGGCGGCACAACTGGACTGCCAGCCTCCGGCGCAGACAATTTGTAAGTTTCGATCGCCTCTTGAATAATCTTGAGTTCTCGTTTATAAACAGGACTTTCATTTCCTCCTTCTTTGTCTAACTCAATTTCCCGCTCGTCGAGATATGCTTTCAATTGGCTGAATAGCTGTTGTTTTTGCGGCAAAGTTTCCGCCGCATTCAGGATTTCCGTCACCTGTTTTTGAATCTCATCTTTGTCAGGACGACAAGCTACAACTTCCAAAAGTTGCACCGTTTCTTCCCAGCTAGAAGCAAGATCGACATTCTCTTGACCCATCACAGTTTTTACCGTGTAGCGGATCGCATTTTCCTTCGTATTGCGATTTTCTTCCCGTCGGATAACGCCCAATGCTCGTGCTTGCACCACCAATTTTAAAATTTTCTCATCCTCTGGAAACACATCCCAAAAAGGCGCTTCTTTTTGAATGTGAACTGGGATCGGAGGATCTTTGCTTTCTCCCCGCGCTTTTGCCCGTTTTGCTTCGATTGATTGACCTTTCCAATCTTGATAAGACTGTCGCAATTCCCGCATTCCTTCAATACAGCGCAGCGAAAAACCGCCGACTTCTTGCACAAAAACAATCCGGTGGCGTTCGTCTTCTCCCAGCGGAGTAATCGCATCGCTGCTGCCAACCCGTTCTCTGAGCAAAGGGATTAATTTGATGGCGGCTGCTTCGGTGCTGTTACGGCCGCCAACCAGGGCGGCTTTGGTATTGAGTGCTTCCGTAAACCCTGCATCTTTGCCAGCCATTATCGGTCTGGAAAGCAAAATTAAGGGTTTAGATTTGTCGTAGGCGATCGCCAATTGACTGCGGATATCACCTTCGTCATTTTTAAACATTTTGAACAGTCCGTCGCAGGCTGCCAAATCTCGCTTCAAGCGACTGCTGTTAGGTGCATTCTTGATAACCAACCGCGTTTTTCGATCGATAATTTCCTTGAAATCTGGATCTTGCACGTCCTGCAATTGCGGCAAGTCAAACAGTTGCATCACCTCATCCGCCGCCCGGTTTTGTTTCCACAGCGGACTAGCTTCTGCCAGCACTTGACTCGACAAATTGCTGCAAGTTCCGTCCATCCCCAATTCATACTTGCTTTTCGCACCTTCGGAAGCACCTGCTAATTGCTCGATCGCATCTCGATACAAATCATTTAGCTGTTGCCGGTCAAATAATTTAATACCGTTAATTACCAAAACATCAGCACTTCTTGCTTGTTGGTCGGCTGCTTTTTGAAAGTCATCGCGATTTTGGCGCAACTTTTGATTTAAGCGAGCCAAACGGCTTTCCAACTCTGTTAAATGCTCTTGCAACCTGACAATTACTTCCAATCCCAAGGAGCGGGATTTACGCTGAACAATTGCAATCAAACTTCCCTCTAACCCGCTGAGAGCCGTAGCACAATACTTTTCCATAGCATCTTGTTTGCTCAAACCAAACTGCTCTTGGAAGTGCCGAATATCTTCCAAACCCTTTTGGTATTGTTGCAAGAAACGATCCTCATTTGGCTCCCAAATCTTTTCTGCTTCCCGGCGAAACTTCTCAACAGCATTTTCAAAAATTTGCCGCACTGTGGCGATAAAAGCATCGGCAAATTTCGGCCCTTTGTTGCGGTCTTCCAGAATCGTGTAAAACTCCGCTTCTAGGCTTTTGCGTCCTTCTTTGATAATCCGGTTGCGGTTATCGTACATTTTTTGTAAATAATCGCCGTGCAGCCGTTCGTCGGGACTCATTTCGCGCAGGTGATCGCTGCGATATTCCTCGACTTTTTTCTGCAAATAATTGACAAATTCCAGAATCTTGCCTTTTTCCGAGCCGAAAATACCCAATAATCCTTGTTGGGTGCATTGCATTTTTTTATCTGCATTGATTTCGTTGCGGATGCTGTTTACCCAGTTGGAAATTACTGCTAAATAAGATTTATCGCCCGCAGCACTCAAGTCAGTCAGCATTTCCATATCTGTCAACCGAATCCGTTTGAGGTCGCTTTGTACCACCTCCAACAAATCGGGAACTAATTGCACAGATTCGTTCAGCCACCAAGTCAGAAAATCAGCGGCTAGCCGATTGGATAAAGATGTGCGAATTTGGGCGATGGGAATTTCAATTGTTGACAGCCCAAAACTCATGAATTGTTTGGAATAGCCGCGACCGCCGGGGTCTTGTGCAGCCCAAGAACCTTTAATGTTATCTCGGATCGATCGCTTGTGGGGAGCAAAATCTGAGGTCAAGTCCAGAAAGATATTCTGACCGATCATTTCCCGAATTTGGTCGAGGGGAAATTCAGTTTGACCGTTTTTAGTTCCGACTAAATAAGTAAAGTCAAAAGCAGGTCTTTTGTCGCGAATTTCATCGATTAAACCTGCACTGTACTGCACTGCATATTCCGTGCGGTAGTCGGAAAAATAGCTCAATTCCATTAAGGCTGCGTAGCCGTTAGCGACAACCCGATCGCCTACATTGATACCAGCAAAAGCGTTAGGCATCGGTACAATGGCTGTAGTTGTCACAGATTGTCCTTGGAGCCACTTGCGGACAGCATAGCCGATATCGATCAGCATTCCGCTACCGGTACCGCCAGAAATTGAGCCGGTGATAAACACGTTAATGGAGTTACTGTTTACATTAACCTTGTATTTGTCCAGCATAAAATTCTCGTGACCTTTTACGCGATCGCACGCTGAATTAAATGACTGCTTAATTTTGTGATAGTTGCAGAAAAAAGCAAACCGACCGCAGGCACGAATCTGTCCGGCTCCCGCTTCTAAAGCCGTCATATTTCGCTCTAATTCATTGGGAAACCAAGCTTCTATCCAGGGGAAGTTGCCCATATTAGACATGATATTTTCAACTTCATTACCGCTGACTTTAGCAAAGTATTTCTCGTTGTCTTTAAACGGAGTTCCCCCCGCACCAGGATTGTTGAGTTTGTATTCTTTGTCCGTATCAATAATCAAAAAACTGATAATTGGAAAATTCTTTAAACTCCCGTAAGTTTCTTCTACTAAACGCCGGACTCTTGCCAGCACTTCATTACCCGTTCCTCCTACTCCGATTAAAACCGTAGGAACCATACTTTTTTCATCAACCGTAGCCATAAAACTCCTCCTTTTTGTTTTTAATTTAACTTGTTTTAAACTGGTTCCCAGGCTCTGCCTGGGAATCAATGTCCAGAGGCTCTGCCTCGCTTGGTTTACTTGGAAAAAGAGCCTTGTTTCTTTGGTGAATAGGGTTTTGTAGGGGTAGTGCGACCCCTACTCCCCGTGCCTACCCCCGATTAACAACCATCACCAAAAATTGGCAAACCAACTAATTTCCAGATAATGCTAGGCGTAAAAGCAGTCCAGAAAAAGGCATTGCCCAAGGCCGCCTGACCTGCGAGAGTCATGTTCATTTTCATTGTGCCTTGAAACAACCAGCGATCGAGCGGCATAGTCAGCGTCCACATCAAGGCAATCCAAGCAGCACCCAACCAAAAGATTACCCATTTGATGTTACTATTGAGTTTGGGAAAGATTTTTTCAGTGAATGAAGTATTGAGATTGACACCGGAACCTGAAATATAAATTCCTCCTGTTTGTACAGTAGCTTGTTTGAGCGGCTCGAAACTTTTACCCCCGAAGGTAATGCCGTTGATTTTAACTTTTTGAGCGGCGGCTTCGCTGACTGTTTGCGGAGCCAGTTCAATTCCGGCATCGCTAACAATTACAATTTCGCGACAGCTATTCGGCACGGTTTTAAAAGCGTTTAATGCCTGCCGGATGGGAACATCTAGGCTGTCTTGGGGTGGTTCTGGTTGGAGAGATTTAGGCAGGTTGGGGTCTTGCAAAGCTCGGACTAATTCTGCTTCTACTTTTTTGGTATCTGAACTAAAGTTACTGGTTAATGCTGGAGCTTTGCCGCCGCCAATGCCAAAGACTTGAATTGTATTTGGGTTGTTTGGTAATTTAGAATTTACTTCTAAATAGGCTTTGACTGCTGCGACTTCTTGCTGCATAATTGTGCCGGGAGCATTGAAGGCTTGGGGCTGGTAGGTGCTGCTGCTGAGATCGAGGGCGATCGCCACTGCAATATTTGGTCTGCCAAACCCGAATATGCCAAACAGTGCTGCGGCAATTAAACAGAAGCACAGCACAATTAACGGTCTTTGAAATAAGGGATGTTGCCACAGCGGGCGTTGAGTTCTAATCACCGATCGACCTATAGTAGTTTTAACTTGGTTGAGGAACTATTGAATAGCATCGAACTGATATTTTGACCCCGGAGGGCCGTCTTTACCTTCGACAGCTTTTACTAACGGAATTTCTTTTAACAGGTCAAATTCCTTGGCAGTTCCCGATATCAAAGTTCCTGCGGTGAGGAATTTGACTGTTCCCTCGCGGGTAGGATTGCTGGTGATTGCGGCTGTTAAAGCTTGGGTGGCATCGAAGGCAGTTGCAGTTCGCCAACTGACTCGTCCTTTCCAAATTTCGGAGGCTTCTTTGGAAAAAGGATCGTCTTTTTCCCACCTCCAAGGAACGGCTAGCACTAAATCTTTAATGGCATCTTCTCCTTTGACTAAAGTAGTAGGATTGTAAAGTTCGCTGCCTCCCATTAATGCTAAAGGTGGGGATATATCTTTGTTGGCGATCGCGATCGCGATCGCCTGTTCTACTTGGTCTTTGCTTGTCGCCATAAATACCACATTTGCTCCCGCTTGGCTGGCATCAGCTACAGCAGATTTGGCATCAAAAGTCCCACCAGCTTTGATGTCTACTTCTTTGACAATTTTGCCGCTAGCTTTTGGCACTTCCAGGACTAATAGTTCCTTGAGTTGTTTGCTGTAAACGCTGTCGGAATTGTAGAAAATTGCGATCGCGCCTGGGGAGTGATTTTTGTTAGCATAATTGGCGACAGTTTCCCCAACTTTTTGAAGGTAAGCTTTTAGCATTTCATCGGTTTTTTCCAGCACCTTGGTCAGTTTCAAGGTGGCTTTGTTGGAAGAGTCGATGGAAACGCTGGAACTAACTGGCGAAATGGCGGCTAATCCTGCGGTTTCATAGGTTTTGATCGCGTCTTGAGAACTGCTGTCGATGCCGTGTCCCAAAACTCCCAATACGTTGGGAGAGTTAACTAAGTCTTGGGCGATGGACACAGTTTTGCCAACTTCGTCATTAACAATTACAATTTCTAATAACCGACCGGGAACCGTTGGACTTTTGTTAAATTGCTCTTGATATAAAGCTGCTCCTCTAAGCACTTCCTTAGCTGCATCAGCACTGGCACCGATGGGAACTACGACGGCGATTGTCAGGGGATTTCCTGTTTTTTGAGCCGCTGCATTGTTGAGGTAAATTTTAGTTTCTGGGTCGTTGGGGTCGGTTTTGGTAGCTGCTTCATATTTGGCGATCGCCTCATCCCAATTTTTGCCGACAAATGCAGCAGCCCCAGCTTGTTTTTCAGCATCAGCTTTGCCGCCTGTTAGCAGGATTTTTTCTCCTTGACTAATCAGCGGGGCGCTAACTGCTTTAGAACTGAGGAATTCCCCCGGCGAAACAACAGTTGCGGGAGTAGATGTAGATGTGGCATCTGCTGCTGTCACAGAAGAGTCTGACGGTTTGCCGGAAAACGCTTTGTACAAACCAAATCCGCCACCGCCGACGACTAATACTGCTGCTACACCCATCAAAATTTGTTTTATGGGCAGTTTTTTTCCAGAACCCCCATTTCCAGGAGAAACCACAGCCTCTTTCGGCAAGCCGCACATCATGCAGATTTGCCCGTCGTTGTCATAGGTAGAGTGGGGGCTGCTACTATATTGGTCGGGATTATATTTGGGTACGCCGTCGCAACTCCAAGTCATTTTTTATACCTTTTTTTACTCTTTGGAGTATTGTACAGCTTGACATCTATCTTGAGAAAGGTTAGCTGGGCAAAAATACCAAATCTTTAAAATAGACCAAAGGGAATAGCCCCTCGTCTTGAGTTATTCGCCAAGATACTGGTCAGCTTGGTTAACAGCTTTCCGTTACGGTGAAGATGCAGCGGTGGGTTTTTTCTGGGCGGATGGCTGGATTGGGAGTTTTTCAGGACTTGGAAGTCGGGGGCCCTGTTGGCGAAAAATGAAGGTGCGATCGCCGCTTTGGGAGTCAAACCGAGTTATGCTGCCACTGACTACATAATTTCTGCTAAATCCAACACAAAACCAGGCAGTACATCTTCCCCCGACACAGTGGCAGGATTTTGGAGAATTTCCACACTTTGACCGGGGCGATAAATTTCTACCCGCCGATTTTGCCTGTCAATTAACCAACCCAATCTCGCACCGTTATCTATATATTCTTGCATTTTCTCTTGCAGCTTTTTCAACGAATCAGTCTTCGAGCGCAACTCGACCACAAAATCTGGACACAAAGGAGCAAAACTGTCTTTTTGTTCCGGTGTTAAAGCATCCCAGCGTTCTTTTTTGACCCAAGAGGCATCAGGAGAGCGATCGGCCCCATTGGGAAGTTTAAAGCCTCCAGAAGAGTCGAAGGCAACTCCTAGATTATTTTGCCTGCTCCAGGCTCGAAGTTGATAGGATAAATCGATATTGCGCTTGCTAGTTTCACTGCCTGTCGGTGGCATAATAATTAATTCCCCTGATGCTGTACGTTCAAATTGATAATCGCGGTTGTGCTGACAAAGCTCAAAAAATTGCTCGTCAGTTAAGTTTATGGATAATTCGATCGAGGTTGCAGGAGATTGGATGGCTATCATGTTTTTTATAGGATTTGAAACACATTGAAAATTTGGCTGGTAATAACTTACTCATTCAAGTCTTTGACACAACTTTTAAACTCAATAAATTTAATCATAAAAATATCATGTCTGCTTGAACTGTATATTAACATGAGGATTAATGCTGCGGCCAAAAACCGATCGCCCTCCCCCACACCCCAAAGTGCAGCGCAGCTATCCCTCTTCAGAAATTGCGCCCATTCCCACCCTCTCACCCCCAAATTATTCCTCAAGACAATGGTCAGCTCGGTCAACAGCGCTATCCTAGTAGTTATATTGCTAGCAAAGTCGATCGACCCGGAGGCCCCTTGTTCAGCCTAGTTCAAAACACTTCTCGCAAAGGAGAAATCCTAGAAGTCGTCTTCCGCAACGGTTGGGACTACATGAAAAGCCTCCTAACCGGCCGCAAAACCGACGCACCCAGTCTCCCAACTCCCGCTGTTCTCCGCAACATCCTGGTAGAATTAGGCCCAGTTTTTGTGAAATTGGGACAATTGCTGAGTACCCGTCCCGACCTTTTACCCGCCGCCTACATCGAAACCCTCTCGACGCTACAAGCGGAAGTGCCGCCCGTACCGTGGTCGCAAGTAGAAGCGATTGTCCGCAAGGAACTCATACAATCTCTCGAAGATACCTTCGCTAAATTTAACACTCAGGCGATCGCCGCAGGGTCGATCGCCCAAACCCACAAAGCTACCTTAAAAGACGGCCGCGAAGTCGCCCTGAAAGTTCAGCGCCCCGGTATCGATATTGTCATCGAACAAGACATCGCCGTGCTCCGAGGTTTGGCAGAACTTGTGATGCTCACAGAATTCGGTCAACAATACGATATTGTCGCCTTAACTGAAGAATTTGCGATCGCCCTGCGTGCCGAACTAGACTTCATTCAAGAAGCCAGCTACACCGACGAACTGCGCCGCAATTTATCTAAAAGTAAATGGTTCGACCCAAAACAAGTTGTCCTACCACAAATTAACTGGGAATTGACCACAAAAAAACTCTTAGTAATGGAATGGCTGAACGGAGTACCCATTTTGTTAGGCGATTTGCAAGGAATTGGGCACAAAGGAGATATAAATGCCGAACGCGAAGAAATTACAACGCTACTTTGCCGCGTTTTCTTCCAGCAGTTGTACATCGACGGATTCTTTCACGCAGACCCGCATCCCGGCAATTTATTTTATCTCAAAGACGGTCGGATTGCCCTGCTAGACTGCGGCATGGTCGGCCGGTTAGACCCGCGCACCCAGCAGAATTTGACAGAAATGTTGCTGGCAATTGTCGATTTAGACGCTCAGCGCTGCGCTCAATTAACCTTGCAAATGGCAGAATTTGCTCAACCTAAAAGTTTAGCTATTCTCGAAAACGATTTAGCTCGAATGCTGCGAAAGTATTACAATGTTAGCTTGTCGCAAATGAACTTATCGGAAATCTTTTATGAGGTACTGGAAATCACCAGAAAAAATAAAATTAGGCTGCCCAGCAATCTCGGTTTGTATGCAAAAACTCTAGCTAATTTGGAGGGACTGGCGCGCTCTTTCAATCCCCGATTCAATATTGTAGAGCAGGTAAAACCGCTGATGACTGATATGTTTCGCCGTCAGTTATTGGGAGATGACCCGGTGCAAGCTTTGCTGAGAACAGCCCTGGATGTCAAAAGCTTGTCTTTGCAATCGCCGCGACAGGTAGAAGTGCTTTTAGACCGGGTTACTTCAGAAACTTTGAAGTGGAACTTGACGCTAAAAGAACTCGATCCGCTGCGCCGCACTTTGGCAGATTCTGCGAACCGACTTTCTTTTAGTATTGTCGTGGGTTCGCTGATTGTGGGGGCGGCAATTATTTCTTCTAACGCGCAAACTTCTCAGCTATCTTTTTTGAGCAACGGTTTGTTTGGGGCGGCGAGTTTTTTGGGTTTGTGGTTGATTCTTAGCATTTTGCGTTCTGGTCGTTTGCGGAGTTGATTGTTAAGGGGAAATGGGGGGGGATCGGGAGATATAGCAATTTTTTCGGGAAACGCGAGTAGTCCCTCCAAACTTCCGAACTAAGGACTAAAATCCTTACTACCAACCTATTTAGCATAAAAGTCAAGTCAGGGATTATTGAGAAATGAGCGAGATTAACCAAGTATTGGAAAAGGACAAATTGCCGGAGTTGGGGTTAGTCTGCATTACAACATCCGATGCTGTTCGTTTCCGCACTGTCACGCGGAAGCGACTTTTACAGCTTGCGGAAACTGAACAAGAAAAAGTGTTGCGCGAATTGTATGCAGACAACTTAAAACGGCTTGACAAAGCGATTGATTTCTGCTGTGCAAATAACATTAAATTGTATCGCATGACTTCTGCGCTGTTCCCTTTTGCAGATACAGATTTGGGGGAAGCAGTGCTGCACTCAATGGCTGAGGAATTGCGGAATACGGGCGATCGCGCAATTTCCCTCAACATCCGTTTGGTACTCCACCCGGATCAATTTGTTGTCCTCAGTTCCGACAAGCCGGATGTCGTTGCAAACAGCATTAAAATTCTGGCAACTCATGCTTTAATCTTAGATATGTTGCAACAACCCCGAGATCCCTACGCGCTGATGAACATTCACGGCGGTAAGGGATCTCGCGCTTCGCAACTCACATCAGTCATCCGCGACTTACCCGAATCTATTCGATCGCGCTTAACCTTTGAAAATGACGAATACGCTTACAGTTCCTCAGAAATTTTAGAAGTTTGTCTCGATACCGCAGTACCGATGGTTTTTGACGCGCACCACCACGTCATTCACGAACATTTAGAAAGTTACGACGATCCCAGCGTTGCCGAAATGCTCGCAGCAGCCCGCACAACTTGGTCAGTTCCTGAATTGCAATTAGTCCACATATCCAACGGAAAAGAATTTTTTGCCGATCCGCGCCACAGCGATTTAATTACAGAAATGCCAGAGTGTTATTATCAAGCTCCTTGGATTGAAGTAGAAGCTAAATTCAAAGAATTAGCTATTGAAAAGTTGCGCGCTGAATGGCTGACCCGGAATATTCCAGAATGCAGCAAAATCGCGTAGCGACTCCTAGAAACTGACAGTGCTATCGGGGTTTAAACCCAGGAAAAATTGAACAAACCGCGTTAATATCAACTATAAACTATGTGCGGACGATTCACTTTAAATACTTCAGCTCAAATCCTCGCCGAATTCTTCAAACTGTCGGAAGTTCCCGACATCAAACCGCGATACAATATCGCCCCAACTCAATCAATTGCGACTGTCACTGTTGAGCCAGAAAAAATGCAGCGACAGTTTCAATTTATGCGCTGGGGCTTGATTCCGAGTTGGGCAAAGGATATGAAAATCGGCAGCAAGATGATTAATGCGCGATCGGAAACAGTCGCGGAAAAACCTGCTTTTCGCAGCGCTATCAAGCACCGGCGATGTTTGATAGTCGCTGATGGTTTCTACGAATGGCTGCCACTCTTAAAACACAAACAGCCTTACTATTTTCAAATGGCCCAGGGCGAACCTTTTGCTTTTGCCGGTTTGTGGGAAAATTGGGAATCTCCAGAAGGAGAAAAGATTGCATCTTGTACTATAATTACTACCGCTGCTAACGAAACTGTGCAGCCGGTGCACGATCGAATGCCGGTGATTCTCCCCGACAGCGCTTGGGAAGAGTGGCTCGATACTGCTGTTAACAGCGCTCAGCAAGTTTTGCCGCTGTTAAAGCCCTATGCTGCTGCAATGAAAGCAAAGGCGGTAAGTGCGATCGTCAACAGTCCCAGCAAAGACAGTCCTGAGTGCATTCAAGCGATCGGCAATAAATCATTGGAGCGGACAACACCGAGATAGTTTGAGTTATGATATCAAATGATGTTTGAGTTGTAGCTTTGGTTTTCTAAGGATTCAGTTTAACTCAGTTGTTATTTGCTCAAACTTTTTTTTATCTTGACATCAGTTAGGGGACAAAAAATATGATCGGATACGTTACACTCGGTACCAACAATATTGAAAGTGCAGCAAAGTTTTATGATGCTTTGCTTGCTGAAATTGGCGCTCGACGATTCATGGAATTCGACGGATTTATCGCATGGAGCGTTTCTCCAGAGCTACCAGCACTTGCTATTACAAAACCCTTTGATAGTAACAGAGCAACTGTTGGCAATGGAGTAATGATAGCTCTTCAAGTTGACAGTCCCGAAAAAGTCAACTTAGTTTATAACAAAGCGATCGAACTTGGGGCTAAGGATGAAGGAGCCGCGGGGCCCAGAGGCGTGTTGCCGGGGTTTTATGCGGGATATTTTCGCGATCTTGATGGGAATAAACTCAACGTGTTTTGTATGATTCAACCAAGCACTTAAGATTTTTATTTTTCGTGAAGCTCGCCGAAAACCAGCTATTTCCGATTGTTAGCTATTAGCTATCAATCCCTAAATAAGAGTTGATAACTAATAACTAATGACTGAGGACTGAGGACTGAGGACTACATTAGCTGTCGTACATCCGGGCTTCGGCCGCCTCGGGATTCTCCTCGCAATACTCGTCAAAAGCCGTTTTCTCAAGCTTCATCGATCGCTGGTGAGAAGCCTCAGCCTGCATTTCCTCTACAATGTCCCACGCTACCGCGCACTCTCTAGAAGTAGCGCCTTTCTGGGAACAGACATTTCTGGCATCGGCAATCGCCTTTTCAATTTCATCCTCAAATACCAAACTCTTCGGCCTATCAACAAAATCGCTTTTTGTCAAGATATCCGTTACCGAAATAATGCCGAGCAGTTTGTCCTTAATCACCGGAGCTCGGCGGATGCGGGTATTGGCGAACAACCTCGCCACGTATTCTACCCCCAAGTCAGGATTCACCGTAATGCACGGTTTGGTCATAATCTCGAAAACGCGGACTTTTTTCGGGTCTACTCCGTAGGCTGCTACCTTATAGACAATATCCGTTTCCGTAACGATACCGTAGGAGTCTTGGTCGTGGCGGCGTTCCACAATTAACGCGCGCAGACAAAGTTCGTTCATCATCGCCACTGCTTCAGCTACCGTTGCCGAACCGCGAATGGTAACAACTTCGGTTGTCATAATATCTTGGGCTTTCATCATCATTTTTTAGCAATCCCCGGTTGTAGAGTTTAGTGCGTCCGGATTTTTGGCCGGAAACTTGATTTGCCATCATCATAAAACTTCCGGCATGAGGCAACTATTACGATAAATCAAGGATGGCGGCCCAAGGAAGAAGGCACAAGAGAAATGGAAGTCGGAAGAAGGAAGATTTTCCTAAATTTACCACTATCGGGCACATCTTTCCCGCTTACGGGTGAGCTCTTTGTTTGGAGACGATACTTGACAAATCCTTGAGGTGCTTATTTTTCAGCATTCAGCTTTTTCCCGCAGCCGGGTATTTCGTTTGAGTAGCCTGATTTTCTTCTGGTTTAGTTGACTTTGTACTACCCGGCGGCCAAAAAATCTACACTTGTCAGCAGGGTAAACGGATCTTAAATTTAATCCAAAACATGGTACAATGTGATATTGAATTTAGGAAAAACGCTCGGCTACTTTTCTAGGATTACCACAAAATCTTCAATCATCACATCAAAAGTGCGAGCCAATTTGTGTACTGCTGCAAAGTCAACCATCGCCATGCCTTGAGAGCGGGCATAATTGCTAATCGTACTGTACCCCACGCCCGATCGCTGGGCAACTTCCTTGAGCGTCCATCCCTTCTCGGCGGCCAACTCTCGAACCCGCAACCTAACTAAGCCTTTGCTCATATTTACTATTTACAAAATTTTGGATTTAGTATAATATATCAAAAAGCGATCGCCCCCGGTATGCCAACTAAAGACGATCGCCAGTTAAAATTAATGCCGACAGATAATTTCTGTCGATCGCACCTAGCAGATAGATTTACCTACCACCAGGATACGCAACTACAATGATATCAGAAAATCAGTTAAGATCGTCAGGGATCGGCGCATCAAAAATTATTCACAAATCGTCGATGGTCAATCCGCGATCGAGATTTGTCACCGAAGAAACAGTAGCACTCCTGTTCGACATCACACCAGACCAAATTTACCGGATCGAATGCTGCCACAACATGGTGTACGTGCACGCCAAAGGCCTCAGCAGATTCGTCAGCTACGCCGATTTCCCCCCAATCGTAGAAGTAAAACAGCCCTGCGCTCGAGATTTTCTCGGATGGTACAAACGCTGGAAACGCACGCAAGCACCCGAATTTTGGACGAAATTCTATACATACAACTTCAAAGCCGCTGTTTCAGTTGACAGCTTGCTGGAGTGGGGTAAATTAGTCGCTACAGTCAAATCAGTAATTTCTGCCTCAGCGCTGCAACAGCTACGAGATGTTTACGCTCGAGAAAAAACCTTGATGGAAAATTTTTAAAGCAAGCGGGTTTACCCGCAATTGTTCGCCACCAGCAAATGTAAGGTGCGCCGCAGCGCACCCTACGAAAACGAGATTATCCTCAAAACTCTTTCTTTACCTACCAATCCCCACATATTGAAAACCAGCCGCTTCTAAAGCCTTCTTGTCTAAGAAATTGCGCCCATCAATCATCACCGCGTGAGCCATCAACTTCGCCATTTTTTGATAATCTAAATTGCGAAACTGTTCCCAATCAGTCACCAACACCAAAGCATCGCAACCGTCAGCCAATCTTTCCGCGTCAGTTTCTACCAAAACTCCCGACAAACCGTGACGCATCCCAGTTTGAGAAACAATCGGATCGTAAGCTTTAACTTTCGCTCCCAATCGGTTCAAACTCTCGATTAAATTCAGCGAAGGAGCATCCCGCAAATCGTCAGTATCCGGCTTGAAAGTCAAACCCAAAAGTCCGACTGTTTTACCTTTAAGAATCTTCAAAACTTGCTGCAATTTTTCAATAGCAATCAACCGCTGGCGTTCGTTAACTTCCACCGCTGCTCTCAGCAAATGCGCCTCGTAGCCGTAATCCTCAGCAGTGTGAACTAAAGCTGAAACATCTTTGGGGAAACAAGAGCCGCCCCAACCGATGCCAGCTTGCAGAAACTTGTTGCCAATCCGCGAATCTAAACCGATACCTTTGGCTACTTGAGTAACATCTGCACCGACGCGATCGCAAATATTAGCTACTTCATTAATAAAGCTAATCTTGGTAGCCAAAAAAGCATTAGCTGCGTACTTAATCATCTCCGCCGAACTGATATCAGTCATCACCACAGGTACCTCCGGTAAAGACGGATTTTCGGCAAATTTGCGATCGACAATCGGCTTGTAAAGTTGTACCATCATATCCATAGCCCGCCCGGAATTGCTGCCGAGAACAATGCGATCGGGATTAAACGTATCGTGAACAGCGCAGCCCTCCCGCAAAAACTCCGGATTGCTAACCACATCAAATTCCACGCCTGTTTTTGCCGCCACTTCCTCGCCCGTAGACGCATCATTGGTTTGAGCTTTTTGACGTTCCGCCAAACCATCGAGGACAATCCTCCGCACCCAGTCCCCAGAACCGATCGGTACTGTAGATTTATTGACAATGACTTTGTAATCGCCGTCGAGGTGAGCGCCGATGCCACGCGCCACCGCTTCCACGTAGCGAGTATCGCTTTCCCCGCTAGGCAAAGGAGGTGTCCCCACCGCAATAAACAAAATGTCTCCGTGAGCCACTCCTGCTGCTAAATCCGAAGTAAATTCTAGATTGCCCGACGCAGATGCAGAGTGCATTAATTCAGACAGTCCGGGTTCAAAAATGGGCGACTGTCCAGACTTCATTAATTTAACTTTTTCTTCGTTGTTGTCTACACAAATTACCTGGTGGCCGATGTGAGCCAAACAAGTGCCAGTAACTAAACCGACGTATCCTGTACCGATGACGCAAACACGCATATAAATGTCCTCAAAGTTAGTGAATAAATCAGATGGTCATTAGTCATTAGTCATTAGTCATTAGTCATTAGTCATTGGTCATTAGTCATTAGTTATTGGTTGTTGGTTGTTGGTTGTTGGTTATTGGTTATTAGTCATTAGTTGTTAGTTATTATTTATTGGTTGTGGGTTGTGGGAAAAATGATTTTTGTTGGGGAGCGTTTGGATTTGGTAAAAAGCGTTTTTTAGATCGATCGCACTAATACAAAAGCAAAACACAGATGCTCCCGATTTTCCCGATTTTCCCAATTCCCCCACACTCTCCCTCTCCTTATTTACTTTTGGTTTCCCTCAATGCGATCGCGAAAATCTTGGATAGTCAACTCCAAACCTCGATCCAGCGGCACAGTCGGCTCCCATCCCAACCAAGTTTTAGCACGAGTAATATCCGGCTGTCGCTGTTTTGGGTCATCTTGCGGGAGCGGTTTAAAAATAATTTCTGCCCCAGGATTAATCATGTTTTGAATTTTCTGTGCCAATTCTAAGATAGTATATTCGCCTGGATTTCCCAAATTCATCGGCCCGATTTCGTCGCTGTTCATCAAGCGAATAAATCCTTCCACCAAATCAGAAACGTAGCAGAAACTCCGCGTTTGGGAACCGTCGCCGTATACTGTCAGCGGTTCGTTTCGCAAAGCTTGAGCAATAAAGTTGCTTACAACTCTGCCATCATTTTCTAGCATTCGGGGGCCGTAGGTATTGAAGATTCGCACAACTCGAATGTCTACCCCATTTTGCCGGTGGTAATCAAAAGATAAGGTTTCAGCTACTCGTTTTCCTTCGTCGTAACAACTGCGAATTCCGATACAATTAACGTTGCCGCGATACTCTTCTGTTTGGGGATGTACGTCAGGATCTCCGTACACTTCGGAGGTAGAAGCGAGAAAAAATCTGGCTTTCACCCGTTTTGCCAATCCCAACATATTCATCGTGCCGATGACATTTGTTTTAATTGTCTTGACAGGGTTGTACTGATAGTGTATTGGCGAAGCAGGACAGGCCAGATGGTAAATCTGATCTACTTCTAACCGAATCGGTTCGGTAATGTCGTGGCGGATCAGCTCAAAATACGGGTTGTCAAGCCATTTGAGGATATTGCGTTTAGTCCCGGTGTAAAAGTTATCGAGGCAGACTACCTCGTGTCCTTGGGCCATTAAGCGATCGATTAGGTGGGAACCGAGGAAACCCGCACCGCCTGTGACTAAAATTCTCATGGGGAAACTGCCGTTCTGTTTAGGGGGTAGGACTGTGGTACAAAAAGTTAGTCTATCGAATCAAACTTAAGTAATAGAATAACAAAATTGCGATCGACAATGTAAAGACTTATGCGTTACATTCATAAAATCTTTAATTAACTTAGCATTTTCAAATATACTGAACAAAGCGGGATATTACTTACATCTGGACTAGCAATTTTTATTTAAGCTTCGATATTTCCGAAAAAATACTGTTGACAATAATTCAATTTTGAGTTAGGGCCGATCTGGGTGGCGACAAATACAGCTAAGCTAGAAACTTTGTCTTCGTCGGTTCTATACCTGAGACATTTTTGAGAAAAGTGACGCTGATTGCGAGTTAATTTCATTAACTATTCCACAGGTTCAGCATATTTTTCAAGATAATTAACCCGCTGTTGGCTATCATTCCCTCTCCCGAATGTACAGCGTCTGCGATATGTTCTTTGAGATTCCTTAATGCAAAAAATCTTTTGTAAATACTTCTTTTTGACTGTAGTACGTTCAATAATGTCACGACTAAAGGCAATTGCGATTAAGAGAATCATTTTAATCGATCGGTCTTCTGTTAACCTTGTCCCCTCGCTCATTACAGCCTGCTGTTTGGCAATCGCGGAACATTTTCTCAATTTCCATCTGTTGCTTGCAGGCTGCGATCGCGAACGGCAAAGTCTCTAAGTTAGTTAGGAGCAACCGCGCTTCGTCAACTGTCCATCCTTGACAATTCCTTTTCCATTTGCCGGCAATATCAAATCTGCGATCGGTTTAGTATTTCTAACTTTTATACCTTGAAAGTATCGAGATGTTGCGGGTGATATTTAACTCATCTAAGCGCAGCCAAATTATATTTTCGGTTTCGCTACATCGAACCCAGTGCTAAAATGATTTTAAAATCAATACATCGGAATGCTGTCCTATGCCCTCACCCTTTCCCGGAATGGATCCATACTTAGAACACCCCGATTTTTGGCAGGAAACTCACAATCGATTAATTGTCGCGATCGCTGATAGCATCATGCCTCAAATTCGCCCTAAATATGAAATTGCGATCGACAAACGCATCTATGAAATCACCGATCCCGACAGTAAAAGTAATGGCGACTCGCTTTTAGTTGGTATCCCCGATGTGGCGATTAAACGTCAATCTAATAGCCCCGATGTTCCCACCCGTTCAGTTGCCACTGTAACTATCGCACTTCCTACGACCGTCAAAGTGCCTATTCCTGAAAAAATCAAACAAACTTACCTGGAAGTGCGAGAAATGGCAACTAAACAAGTTGTCACAGCAATTGAAATTCTTTCTCCTGTCAACAAACGCAATGGAGAAGGCAGAATGACTTATCTCAAAAAACGCCAGAGTATTTTAGGTAGCTTAACCAATTTAGTGGAAATCGATTTGTTGCGAAGCTGGGAACCGATGCCTGTACTCAACAGTTCCATTCAAAGCGATTATCGGGTTTTAGTCAGTCGCAGCCATCGCCGCCCTCTTGCGGAACTTTATGCTTTTAATCTCCGGGATTCTCTACCTGTATTTCCGCTGCCATTGCGCGAGGAAGATGTAGAACCTATTGTTAATTTACCGGAATTGTTCGCAGGTATTTACGATCGCGCCGGCTATGATTATCGGATCGGTTACGATCGAGAACCAGTACCGCCCCTGTCAGAAGAAAATCTGGTTTGGGCACAGGAACTGGGTGCAAGAAACAGGATTGCGAGATAATTAATTTTATTTTACCCGATCGACTGCCGATACTTTGGCTGTAATGCTCGATCGAGTAGGGATGACTGCCAAAATCGAATATTAGACCGATCGCCCCCTAACTTCTATCTTGGGAAGGGTTTTGCCAAAGGGGGTGGAACTTTAGGGGAATTTTAGATCCGGTGGAAAATTGAGGCGTGCGATCGGCTGTTGAGTCGGGAGTTGTCTTCAAAAGCACTCAATTTTTTAATTAACCGCAGAGGAAAAGCCGAAGGAAGAATAAGAAAGAAAGAAAATGCAATAATAACGATGGTTTCAGCGATTAAGAACGTCCTGACCGTCTTGGCGGTTGCTATAAGAAATTGATTGTTGAGCTGACAGGTGCGAAGTCTCCCGGCTAAAATTTGCTAGAGAATTCAAATGACAAAAATTATGAAACAAGGTGCAGCGATCGATCCCACAGGACTTTACCGCTACTCGCTGTGGCGGGAGTGGGACACCAATGCTCCCAGGATCGTCTTTGTTATGCTCAACCCAAGTCGTGCGGATGCAAATACTGACGATCCCACCCTCCGCCGATGCTTAGGCTTTGCCCGCTCTTGGGGTTGCGGTTCGATCGAAGTAGTCAATTTATTCGCTTACCGTGCCCCGCGGCCAGATATTCTGCGCGTGGTATTAGATCCCGTGGGGCCTGAAAATGACCGCTATCTCCAAGAAGCTGTGGAGCGAGCCGATCGAATTATTGTGGCTTGGGGCAATCGGGGTAACTTGATGAATCGCTCCCAAACCGTTTCCTCCTGGTTAACTGGCTGTGAGAATCTCTGCTGTTTGGGAATTACCAAGAGAGGCCATCCGCGCCACCCGCTGTATGTTAGAAGCAATACAACTCCTCTTTCTTATCTGTACTGACTAGCTTGCAGGTAATTATTAAACATTGAATAAGCTCCTGTCAAAATGATTAATTAGTTCAATTATTCCTTGAGTTAACTGTGCCCATGAAGTAACAGTATGAATATTCTCGGTCACGGCATTGATATTGTTGAAATCAAAGACATCAAACAACTCATAGAGCGGTCAGGAAATCATTTTGAAAACCGCTGCTTTACGGCAACAGAGAGCAGTATTGCTGGCTCTGATTCCCACCGAATCCAATACCTCGCAGGTCGTTTTGCAGCCAAAGAAGCAGTGCTTAAAGCTATGGGTACGGGGTGGAGTCAAGGAATTTCTTGGACTGATATTGAAATCCAACGTTTGCCAACAGGTAAACCGTCAGTAGTTCTGTATAGCAGATGTCAAGAAATCGCTGCAGAACTAGGTATTACCATATGGTTTTTGAGTATAAGTCATACGCAGTCATATGCAGTAGCGAGTGCCATTGCTGTTGGTAAACCCCCACTTAGTTAACTCTTTATCTCGCTACTTTAACCCTAAAAATTGTTATTTCTGTGCATAGGTTATTGAGTGTGTGTCGCTATCAACAACAACTGTTCCTCCTCGATATTTTTCCACTTTTCGCCAGACCTCGTAGCCTGCAAGAATCGCCTTCTCCCAATCACCGAGCGAACAACGAGCAACTTCTAAATGCGAACTCATATTTTTGATAGTTTTCAGTAGTTGATAATCAAGAGCAGCAACTCCTTCTAAAAAATTGTGATCCTTAGCATAGCTAAACACGAGAGCTGACACGCCTTCCTCAATAGCTATTGCTCGACCCCCGTCTTCTACTTCGTCAATGCGGGGATTGCTTTTGCGCTTGAGTTTTAGGTTGCTGCGGATGACTGGCGACCAACCTAAAACTGCGACATAAGAGAGATGAAAAATGTCGTGAAAGCGGTATCCGTCGCTGGAATAAGAGTTGTCACTGAGGTCATTACCAATCTGTTGTCCGTCGATGAATGCCCTCATTTTAACTGAGTTATCTTGGTTGAATTCAGTAATCTCGACTATAAACTGCCGTGGCAAACATTCATTTTCTGGAAACTCACGGTCGAATATGTATCCTGTAGCGCTAACACCTGTTTGTACGGAATCTCTCCATCCCCAACGAGCGCGACACTTTTCAATATTGACCTTGGCAATTTTTTCCAAATCGAGATCGAATTTGCTTGCCACATTGGCAACATACCAGAGCAAATCTCCTAACTCTTCTGCAATCGCATCTTTGAAAAGTTTGTGAGCATCTCCATCTCTAAGGTGTTTTTTGTACTCGGTGAGCAGCGAACCCGCTTCACCTACCAAACCAAGTAGGGGAACTATAATTCCGTCTCCGCTTTTGGTAGGAACTCGATCCGTCTTCAGCGCCTGTTCTTGATACTCGCGAAAATCCATACTTCACTCCTTGAGATTCTATTTTGACTTAGATTGAGTGTGAGCTTTGGTTGTTCTGTATTCTTCAATAACCTGGTTAATTCCCCACTTTGGCGGATACCAGTAATCGACGGGTTGCGTGTTAGCTGAGTATTTCTGCTTGATCCGAGTTCGTCCTGATATTCCGGCAATATCCGGATGTTTCATCCGAGCATATTTATCGACTTCGCAGAACAAATTTTGGCAATCAATAAGTTGCAGATTTCTTCCCCATAGCGACTTAAAATTAAGTCCCAGTCGCTCAAACTCAGATTCTTGAATATCTGCCATAAACTTAATGATTTCTGGTTCATTCAGCCCGCCTAAATCGAGAAAACATTTGCGGATACCGTCCAGTGCTCCTGGCCCAGGAATCACAAAATCCATCTCGCTAAAGTTGGTAATCTCGCTATAGTTAACATCGGTAATAAATTGGTAAGCCAAAAAATCACCGAGGGTTGGATATTCGCGCAGCAAATCGAATCCCTTGTGCATATTCGGTGCGTCTGCGAGCTTATGAGGTAGTTCGTCAGCCATCATCATCTCGATCAATTTCAAGTGATTCCGATGCTTGGTAGTGTGTCCTAGAGTTTTTCCACCAGATGGCATAATGTATGCAGCGGAATAAATTGTCTGCCCTGACTTCATGGCTTCGGTGAGAACTTTATCGTATCGATCGAATGAATATTCAGCGTAAATTATGGAACCTATTTTATTCTCTAAAAGCTCCCAAGTTTCTATTTTGTTGAATAATTTGAAGATCATAATCCTAAAAAATACTTCGTTGTTTGAAGCAGGAAGGTCATCCCGGTAAATGACGTTGCGTATTAGGTACTGGCTGGTGCGATCGGATGCTCTATAGGCATTGGTAAATTTGTATGTGGAAAGGATGCGATCGTCAGTCCAAGGTATTTGTGCGTTCTCTAATTTTTTGAAGAATATTTTCTGCCTTTCGGCGGCAAATCGCCAGTAACTATCGAACACAACGGTAGGCTTGGCAGGCAGAATGTGCGAGATTATTGTCGGAACACATCTGGGTTTTTCTCCATAATCACCCAGTTCAAAACTTAGTTGTTTGCTCTGTAGAGCTAGATTTGCATTTGCTTGGTTTGAGCGTTTGTTTATCATATTAAATCCGGCTGGATTTCTGTGCGATCGCTCTTAATTATACTGCCTGACGTGCCACTTTTTTAAGTTCCTCTAGAGTAGGACATTTTTTGTTAATATTGTCCATTTTTGCTACACCAACAAAGCAGTTCATGCGCTCAAAACTTAGTCCCATTTCATGAGCCATGAAATCTCCCAGCCTGCACAGACCTAAGTAATTACCGTAGGCTTTGTTAAACAACTGTTGAGTAGCATAAAAAGCGTTCAGTATCAAGCTCTTTCTCTGCGGGACAAAACTGACGTGTTGGAGACAAGGAAAGCCAAGTCGTGGATCGGGAACATGGTCTCGTGCTGGATCGAAAATCGAGGCTTGAAACATCGATCTTCTAACTCCTGAACGTGACTTATACTGAGAAATAATATATTCTAGTTGGTTGCCATTATTAGGCCCAGAACCATAGGCTATCAATCTTTCAAAGTAAATACCGCGCTTATTTTTATGGGGTTCTAGAGCCTTGTATCTAGGAAGAGTATTGAGATAAATCTCAAATAGTTTCTTGCGATCGCGCTGAGACAGTCGCCATAGAGAGCTAGGAAAGATTGTGTTCGCAACAGTATGAACTTGCTGGTCACCGTTAGCAGTGAGACAACTGTCCAGAGTATCTCGAATAGCTTGGTCTTCGTTGGGCATACCATTGGTAAAGCCTGTTAAAGTTATCAACATTGGCGAAATTTCTGTGCCGGGATTATCGATAATGTGCAGAAATGCACGACTCCAAGCGTGGGAGAGATTTGTTTCTTCAATAATCAAAGGTAAAGTATTAATCATCTTCTGGTTCCTCCAGGTGTCGATATTGACTCAAACCAACGAATTGATGGCGGGAAACGCGAACAAAGACTGCCCAGTTTGTATTGCGACAGTAGACGCGCACGATGCCGGGACGGTTAACTCGAAAAAGACGACCATTTGGATGTTTTTGTTCAACAGTAATAATCTGATTAGCTGCTGCCTCTGCGGTGCTTGGCAATAGCAATTGACTTCCAACTTCGGCATCAATGGTAGGAATTGACCAGTGTTCATCAGCAATAATTAATGGATCGGAAGATGAGTATCCGAGTATCTGTTGTCGGAGAGTTTTGGGCTTAACTTTGAGAAGTAAGGAAGCTTGTGTGCGATCGATCATTTTTAGGGCATAGGTCATGTGATTTATTAAAGTTTCGTACCCAACACCAAAATTGCAGGCGATCGTAAAAATCTGAATTGGTGTTGCACGAAGGACATTCCATCCGCGATCGACAAAAGCTTTTCGCACTCCCAAAGTGGGCATTAGCAAGAAACTTGCAAAGGAATCAACTAAAAACTCATCTGGGTTAAAAGTTTTTGAGGTTTTTGAGTCTTCTATCAGCTCATCAACTTTTAAACCGTGTCCAAAAATGTAGTGTCCGAGTTCGTGAGCGCAAGTAAAAGTGCGTCGCGGAAAGGGTCGCAGTGCTGAAAGTAAGATTCGCGGCTTTTCTTCTTTGCAATACATCCCTTCCATGCTGCTGATGTCAACAAACTTGACTCTGACATTAAGCTGGTCACACAAACCATAAATACAGATCGGACTTTTGAGATCGAAACCAGTTTGCGTCCGCACTTCTATTGATTTGTGCATGGCCTCTTGAGCCAAAGTTTGTTTCTCTCGCTTCATATTGAAGTAAGTAGTTTTATTGGTCACAGTTTTTCTCCTCCACTTCGCATTGAGGCAAGTATTGTTAGAAGTCTGTCGAGGTCTTCTGGTTTCAACTTTTGAAGTTCTCTGGCTGCAAGCTGAAGTTTGTTATCGCGGACATCTACTTTTTCTGCTCCATCACCTATTAGCCAGGACAAACTCACGTCAAAAATCTCAGCAAGTTTTGCCATCTCTTCAGCAGAAACGCTTCTATTGCCAGCTTCTATCTCTGAAACGGAGGGCCGATGAAGACTCAACATCTTGGCTACCTGAGCCTGCGAGAGACCGGCCATTTTACGAGCTTCACGAATACGGTTCGCGATAATTGCTTTTTTTTTATCTGTCTGACTCATATCTAAGTCTCTCCTTTATTGACGCTCTCGCAGACTATAGCTGCTGATTCGCTGATGGTAAGTCGTCGCTTCCCATCCTTCGAGAGAAAAATGTTTTTGTTGTTGGGGATATTCACGTTAAGTGCGCTAGCAAGCATACCGATTGCGACAGGCCAAATCTTGCTGTCAAATCCCTCAAGGTCATTAACAGGACAGGTGGTTCTCATGATTCCGCTTCCGTCATATCCGCTGTCGCTTTGGATCTCCTGAAGCACCTCTACGAGCTTTACCTCCACATCTTTTGGGTTCATGGCGCAACCTTTTTCTTACCTTATGTAAGATATTCTTACACGATTGCTTATGGAATGTCAAGCGGGGGTAGTCTTAATATTTTTAGATGATGGCGAATTTTTAAGAAGATGCGTTTACGCCCTCTCCGGTACGCACCTTACCAATAATTAAGTGGAGATTTGCGCGCCTTGAGTATCGAGTTCGATCGCCCTTACATCAGCTTTTACCCCAAATTCCATCCAAGCAGCCGCCATTTCCCTCACAACCACACCAGCATTAGTAACATCCGTTAAAGCCAAAAGCGTCGGCCCCGCACCGCTAATTACCATCCCGCAAGCGCCGGCATTGATTGCAGCTTTTTGTACCGCTTCATATCCCCGAATCAGCGATCGCCGGTAAGGTTGGTGAATCTTGTCTTGGAGGGCGCAGCGCAGCCAATCTCGATCGCCCGCAGCCAAAGCCCGCACCAGCAAACCGAGGTGTGCGGCATTGAAAATTGCGTCAGCCCTGCTGTAATTTGTTGGCAAAACTTGTCGCGCTTCGGCTGTGGAAAGTTCAAAATCGGGGATGGCGACGACGGGCACAATATCAGGATGCCACGGAA
>NZ_JADEXD010000274.1 GCF_015207285.1 Tychonema sp. LEGE 07203
AACCGGGCAAACCGGGCAAACCGGGCATACCTCACAACGATCTCGAACCGCTATAGTGAAAAGTTGAGTTTTCTAATTTTTATGAGGACTGAAGTCCTCACTACAAACAAATTACCAAAGTTGATTGAGGAAAAAGGCGATCGCCGCACTGCCGATGGGCACAGTCAAATTGTCAATTCCCCACAGAGAAACCGACTCCAAAGTAGCAGCAACCAAAGCTACCACCGCCGACACAGCCAAAGCTTGCCAAACACTGCCGCCAGCAACCAGCAAAATCAAAATGCTAACAGCAAAACTCACCAAATACATAGTTGCAGAACCTTCCCAACTCTTCTGGATTCCCCCTACTCGATAAATATGTTTGCCGTATTTTTGACCGATGACAGCAGCCAATCCGTCCCCCCAAGCCATCACCAAAATACCTAAAGCTGCGTATTCCTGATGTTGCAGCGGCCAAAACCAAGCGACGAGAACGCTGATACTCACAGCATAGAAAAAAGTCCCGAAACTCTTGCGGTTGATACTGTTAAGACTGGGCAAAATTGGCAGTTGGTAGGAAATTAGGGCGATCGCACCTGCTAAAACCCCCGCCGAAATTCCCACCCAACCCGGTATTTGCAGCCACCAAGCCAGCAAAATCACGTTCCCAGTACCGATGTGAACCACCTTCCGCGATACCTCTGCACCGACAGAAGTAAAGCGGTTTAACCCCTCAGCTACCAATAAAATCACACCCAACCAGGCTCCCACGAGGGAAATTTGCAACCACACAGTGGGAATTTCAGAAAATATAGACACGATAATTTAGGAATAACTTCGATCGGACACTGTTTACTACTTTAGTGGAAAGCGCGATCGATATTAGAACCCCGCAGGCTGAAAGTGCTGCGGGGAGCTGGCTGTTATGTTTTTTGAGGTTGGTCTACTTAAAACCTGTGCTATGCTATAAGCAAGTCTAGGGAAAAAGCTAGGACTATTTTAGTAGAAGAACTTTTGAATACCTTTAAGCTATTAACAGACTCAGAGCGGTTATATTTGGTAGGGGAAATTTTGAAACGGACTGTTGATTTAGACTTTCCACCGCTGTCAGATGACGATTTAGTTTTGAATGGTGAGGGAATTTTTCTAGAGTTAGATAAGGAGTAAGCCGAACCATTGAAGTATTGAAATTCTCTGAGAATATGATTGCTATGCAGTATGTCTTAATTATTCATGAAGTAGAAAATTATGCAGCTTGGAAAAAGGTATTTGATAATGCTGCAAATATCCGAAAAGAAGCTGGCGAGCGTTCCTATCAGGTCTTGAAGTATGACAGTGAACCCAACAAAATTGTTCATTTCTCCGCCTGGACATCCACAGCAGATGCTAGGGCGTTTTTTGAGTCGCCTAGACTGGTTAAAATTAGAGAAGAAGCCGGAGTTAAAGCTCCTGAGTTTATTTATCTAGAGCAATTAGAGTCAGGAGTATTGTGAAAGACCTATTTGTATAATGTAAGTTGTTCAAACTATGTGGTTAAGTTGTGAGTATGTACGACGGTAGCTACTACCAGCTAATGGCTGAGTACAATTGCTGGATGAATCAAAAAATATATTCTGTCTGTTCGGCAATTCCTGATGAACAGCGCAAACAGGATATGGGTGCCTTTTTCAAGTCTATTCATGGCACTTTGAATCACTTACTGTATGGTGACAAAGCATGGATGGGTCGTTTCACTCTTCACCCATTTTCGGTAGCCGTTATCGGTCAAGAACTGTATGCTGATTTTGATGTTTTGAGAGCGGAACGGGAGACAATGGATCGGCAAATTATAGAATGGTCTACAAACCTTAATTCTGACTGGTTGAGTCAACCGTTTGAGTACACAAGCAATGTAGATGGTAAATGCCGCGTGCTACCGACTTGGGTTCTGGTGACACATATGTTCAATCATCAAACTCACCATAGAGGACAAATTACCACACTGCTCAAACAACTTGGCTACGACCCTGGGGTTACAGATATTCCGTGGCTACCCGCTATATCATTGGGATAATTTATTCTCGCAAAAAAGACTCGGCGGTTGAAACCGCGTCTTGTCAAACAATGTCCGGATGGTGCGCGGACTAAAGAAAATCAAGAATTAAAACCGCCGTTTCGCTAGATTTTGTCTCCACAAATGTGATTTTAACCGTACACTCTTCAACCTGCTCCCGTCAGGTTTTGTCTGTACAGACGCGGTTTAAAACCGCCGTCTCAACCGCCCGGTATTCTCTCGAAATCATCTTTCACAACTCGCGTTTCAACAACTCTCGCACAGCCGCAAAAGCCCTTGGACGCAACTCGACGGGCAGCAGCGACAATCCCAAACCCGCCCACATCTTCGCCTCAGAAACAGACTTTCCAGCCTGCACCATCTGTCGCCCTTTTGCTGTTTCCCCCACCTCTATCAGCCTCAAACCTAGGGCTAATTGAGTTTCTGCAATCCTCTTGAGCCTGACTGTTTCCAACTTTTCTGACTCAAATTCGTAGGCGGTCAAATAGCGCAATTTATCGCTCAAATACGGAATTGCCCGATCGACTCCTTGCTGTCCTGCATGAACTCGATACTCCATCAATAACTCTGGCAAGTAATAGCACTTTTTCCCCGCAAGCGCAAGTCTCACAAACAAATCGTTATCTTCGCAATTTTGCCAATTTGGCCGCAGAAATCCGACTGTTTCCAGCGCGCGGCGGCGAAACAAAGTCGCCCCTATTTGCAAACTCTGTCTCAAAAAAACTGTAGCAAGCAAATCTTCAATAATTCCAGCCGGCAACTCGGTGCGCCCCCACCGCTGCGAATTCAGTTGTGTCTCGGTTTCGTCAATATTATTGTGAATGTCGATCGCCCAGTGGTCGGTACTGACAAAATCAATGCTGGGGTCTTTATCTAAAATAGCAGATGTCCGCTCCAGAAATTGCGCGCTCAGGCGATCGTCATCGTCAAATTTGATAAAATATTCGCCCGTAGCAGCCGCAAAGCCCGATCGCATATTATTACTTTTACCGATATTCTGCGGGTGTCGAATGTAGCGAATCGGGCGATCGACAAATTCTGACATCAACAGGGAAGTGCTGTCAGTAGAGCCGTCATCGCAGACAATTAATTCAAAATCTGTATAAGTTTGATCTAACACGCTGGCGATCGCACTCGCCAGCAAATGCACTCGATTGCAAGTAGGAATGCAAACACTAATTTTCGGCACAAACACCACTTGATAATTGAGATTTTAAACCGCAAAAAAATCCTGAAACCATTGATTTTCTGCCTTCTGCCTTCTGCCTTCTGCCTTCTGCCTTCTGCCTTCTTCCTTCTTCCTTCTTCCTTCTTCCTTCTTCCTTCTTTAACTCAAACGAGCCGTACATTCAAGAATTAACTTTTGATTCACCAAAGCAAAAGGTTGAATTTCCAAAGCGCGGCGAAAAGCTCGAATAGCACTTCTGTATTCTCCCAAGGCAGCGTAGGACAAACCCATACCGTGCAGCGCCCCAAAATGCACCGGGTTCAATTTGAGAACGGTTTCGCAATCCTGGATCGACTTTTTATAATTTCCTTGGGTATAGTGAAGTACGGCGCGCCGGTTCCAAGCTTCAGCAAAATCTGGCGCTTCCGCAATCAGTTTCGTCAGCAAATCCAAAGCGTGGCGAACATCGCCTGCATCTAGCGAAACTTGCGATCGCCTCAGAACTTGCATCCCATACTCACCCTTCTGGTTAAACCAAGTCCGCCAGAGTTCTGCTGTTGCCCGATCGCGCACGCTTTCTTCGGACTTTTTCAAGTCTTCCAGCAGCGCCTTGACAGATAATTCGTCCATAGTGAGAAGATGGTTAAAAAAGTTTTATCAGTCAATCTTATCGCGACAGCGACAATTTTATTTATCCAACATCCCATGCAGATTTTGATGCTTTCCTCGACTTTTCCCTACCCGCCAAGCCGCGGAGGAACTCAGGTAAGGACTTTTAATTTATTACAATATTTGAGCCGGCGGCACGATGTAATTCTCGGCACTGTGCGAT
>NZ_JADEXD010000064.1 GCF_015207285.1 Tychonema sp. LEGE 07203
CACTACCGCTGTAAGAGTTTTGCTTCAGTTAAACGATTGGTGGAGATTTTCTTCAAATATCAACTTTTTAATTCTCCTAATTTGAAAAAGTACGATGCTTTTGCCAAACTGATTTAGGTTCGCTATATAATAGAAACATAGTTATCGGAGATTACCATGCAAGCATACAAACTTAGAGGTAAAATCGATGCAACTGGCAACTTGGTAGTTTTGGAAGCCGTGAATATGCCGCCGGGAGATGTGGAAATCATCGTTTGGCCGGTAGCTGATGCGGTTGTCAGTTCCCCAGAGTTAGTAGTTGAGTCGCAGGAAGCAAATCCTAAAAGAAAAGTAAAAACTAAAATCAAGGCTTTGCAAGCCTGGTTTGAGAATACTCAGCCTGTCCCGCCTGACTTCGATGCAGAGGAAGCTAGATGGGAAGCTTTGAAGGAGAAACACAATCTATGAAAATATTGCTAGATACTAACATCATCTTAGATATCGCCCTTGAACGACAGCAATTTTTTGGTGAAAGCGAACAAGTTTTGTCCTTTGTTGAACAGGGACAACTAGAAGGCTATATTTCAGCCTCTACTTTTGGCGACCTTTACTACATCATACGTAAAGTTAAAAGTCGAGATTCAACGCTTGAGTTTTTGAGACATATAGCCACATTTTGTCAAGTCGCAACAGTAGATAACTCTGTTATTTCAATGGCATTAACTTGCAACTTCAAGGATTTTGAAGATGCGATTCAGTACAGCACTGCTGCAATCAATCGAATTGATGCCATTGTCACCCGCAACCCGCGAGATTTTCCGGTTACTACTCCTAGGATTGTAACTCCAAATCAGTTAATTCAAGAGTTAACCAATTCTCCCTAAATTTCCCAAATTCCTAAACTTCCGATTCCAATTCTGTAGCTCGTAATTTCACTGGAAATTCAACTTTCTTCAACTCAGACGACTCTAATAACTGCACTTCCTCCTCAGAATTAGCTTCACCGTGTCGCCCTTTTCCCAACTTCTCGGCTAAAGTATCCCGCTGGTTGATCAAATAAATACTTACCAAAGTCAGCCCAACTCCCATCGATTGCAGCGGATTGAGCACTTCGCCCAAGAACAAATTGCCGAACAGCAAAGCAAAAATTGGGGTAAGAAACGTCAGAGAACTTAAACTCGTCAAACTGCCGGTTGAAGCAAAATAAAAGAATAAACCGTAGGCGATCGCACTTCCGAACACGGTAGAATAACCTAAAGCCATCCAGCCAGAAAAATCGATATTCACAAACTGTTCAGACTCAGTTGCAGCCGACATTGCTAACAGTGGCAAACCGCCCAAAATCATGTGCCAGCCCGTCGCCACAATTGGGTCAACATAGCGGCAAACCCAGCGCACCAAAACCGTTCCCACAGCCATCGACAAAGCCGCCAACAGCATCAACCATTCCCCACCTTCAAAGAACTGTTCGATACCCCCAGAAACCTGCGCGCCTTCGGGATGAAACAGCCCCAAAATCCAGCCATCAGGCAAACCAATTAAACTAATCCCAACTACGCCGATTGCTAGCCCCAACCAGCCCCAAAAACCAATTTTTTCTTGAAACAGCCACAAACACAAAATCGCTACTGCTAGCGGTTGAGAATCAATCATCACAGAACCCAAACCCGCATCGGTTCTCGCCAAACCTTCGGCTAAAAAACCTTGAAACAAAGTACCGTCAACCAAAGCAAACAGCGAAATCCACAGCCAAGCCTTCCAACCCGCAGGCTGTGCCTTTCCCATCAGCGCCGCCGCCAACAGCACCAACACGCCCGCAGGTACTAAACGCACAAATGCCACAAATAGCGGTGTCGTGTGCGGCATGACTCCTTTCATCGCTACCATCGCGGTTCCCCACAGGAAAAACGGCGCAATTAGCAACAGCGGGGCAAAGGGTAGTTTAGAATCGGTAAGTTTTGGCTGCATGGCGGGGACTCCAAATGATTGATGAGATCGACTTTCAGAAAAATAATGTAGATTTGTTAAGCAATCTTTACAATTATACATCGAAGGTGGGTTAAGTGCGATCGACCGATCGGTCAGAAACCGGGTTTTTGCATCCAGATATTTCCCTCAAACCCTGAATCTCTGCAAAAAACCCGGTTTCTTCAGTCTCCGGTAGCCAGAAACCGGGTTTTTGCACCCAGATATTTCCCTCAAACCCTGAATCTCTGGAAAAAACCCGATTTCTTCAGTCTCCGATGAGTAGCCAACAGCCAACAGCCAACAGCCAACTGCCAACAGTCTTCAGATGAGTCACACTAGAAGTTAGCTACAAAATTTCCTACATTGCCTGTAAATTGCCCATGATTTGGCCATTCAAGCCCCGCTACCGCAAACAAATCGCCCGTATCGAAGTCACCGGAGCCATTGCCGGAGAAACCCGCAAACGAGTTCTAGAGGCTCTCAAAACTGTTGAAGAACGCAAATTTCCCGCCTTGCTGCTGCGGATAGACAGCCCTGGGGGGACAGTCGGCGATTCCCAGGAAATTTACAGCGCCCTCAAGCGTTTGCAAGAAAAAATCAAAATAGTCGCCAGCTTCGGGAATATTTCAGCTTCTGGCGGAGTCTATATCGGCATGGGAGCTCACCATATCGTTTCCAATCCCGGTACAATTACCGGCAGCATTGGCGTGATTATCCGGGGTAACAATCTAGAAAAGCTGCTAGAAAAAGTCGGCGTTTCTTTTGAGGTGATTAAATCGGGGCCGTATAAAGATATCTTGGCATTCGATCGAGAATTAACCGATGCTGAACAGCAAATTCTGCAAGACTTGATCGACACCACCTACCAGCAATTCGTCGAAACCGTCGCAGAAGCCCGGAAACTCCCAGTTGAAAAAGTCAAAACTTTTGCCGACGGTCGCATTTTTAGCGGTCAGCAAGCCTTAGAATTGGGTGTGGTCGATCGACTCGGAACCGAAGAGGACGCTCGCCGCTGGACAGCCGAACTCGCAGGCCTCGACCCCGAAAAAACCGAATGCTGCACCCTAGAAAAACCAAAACCTTTTCTAAATCGGGTCTTGGGGAGTAGTCTGGATACATCGGGGCTTTCAGCTTACAAAAACTTGCTGGAATTCGAGCTTTCTACTAGCGGTTTGCCACTGTGGCTGTATCGCCCGTGATTTAATAGTCAGTTGGCAGTTGGCAGTAGTCAGTTGGCAGTTGACAGGAAAGCTGTTGACAGGAAAGCAGTTGACAGGAAAGCAGTTGGTTGTTAGTTGTTATTAGTTATTAGTTGGTGGTTGGTAGTTAGTTATTAGTTGGCAGTTAGTAGTTATTAGTTGTCATCAGAACCAACAAGCAACAAATAACAACCGACTGCTTTCCTGTCAACGGACAACGGACAACGGACAACGGACAACGGACAACTAACAACTAGCAACTGACAACTGACAACTAGCAACTGACAACTGACAAAAAAATGGAGAATATTTGCGTGGAATGGCAAGTGCGGGCAATTCGCGGGGCAACAACTGCCAGCGAGAATTCGGTAGAAGCAATTCGAGAATCGGTGAGAGAATTGTTAGATGAATTAGAAACAAGAAATAATTTAGATCCGGAATTAATGATTAGTGCTACGTTTTCTGTAACCCGCGATTTGGATGCTATCTTTCCGGCTGCGATCGCCCGCGAACGTCCCCACTGGTGCAATGTTCCTTTGTTGGATGTCCAGCAAATGCACGTTAAGGGTTCTTTAGAACGCTGCATCCGCTTTTTAATTCACATCAATTGGCAGGCACAGGTTGAAATTTATCATCCTTATTTGCGGGGAGCTCAAAATTTGCGCCCCGATTGGAATTTAGCGGTGGCGGTGGCTGGGGAAAAATAGACGGCTCTTTCGGATATTGGGGGGAAAATGTATATTTGGCTGCGGGGTAATTGGTAATTGGCGATCGATTCGTCACCTATTACCCATTACCAGACATTAGATTAACCGATCGCCAAAAGGTCGGGAGAGCCGTTTGATTTACTAATAGATTGTAAAAAAAAACCGGCTTCTCGAAGAAACCGGGTTTTAGATCAATCAATGGTTTTCTTGTGATGCAGCCTAATCCCTAAAAAGATGTCATATATAAAACTCCAAAAGTCCTTTTTCCCCTCCAATATTCCCAAACTTTGAGGAGAACCCTTCTCATCCAACAGCGGCTTTACAGCCTCGTAAGCAGGCTTGTAATTGTACCAAGGAATTGAAGGCCACAAATGATGGATCAGGTGATAGTTCTGCCCCAAAATTAAGATATTCAGAATTGGACTCGGATATACTCTGGCATTTTTCCAACGATCGCGCTCGTGAAACGGACGGTGCGGCAAATAATCAAAAAATAACCCCAAGGCTAAGCCCACCACCAAAGCAGGAGAAAACCAAAAATTCAGCACGTAACCTAAATGGTCGTATTGAATGGAGATACAAACCACTGCAATTACAAACAAACGGCTGAAAAACCATTCCCAAAGTTCGTTTTTCCGCCACAGTTTGCGCTTAAAGAAGAAAATCTCGTGGTAAAAAAACCTCGCAGCAATCAACCACAAAGGCCCGCCAGTAGAAACATAATGGTCTGGATCGTTATCTGGGTCATTAACGTGGGCGTGATGCTGCATATGTACCCGCGTAAATACCGGGAAAGCAAAGCCCAGCATCAAGGCGCTACCGTGTCCCAAAATAGCGTTAATTGTGCGATCGCGGTGCGCCGCATGGTGAGACGCATCGTGAATCACCGTTCCAGCCATGTGCAACGCCAGCACGTTCAGCAAAAAACAACACCAATCCGGCCATTCCCCGTACCAGTAACCCACAAAGGAAATCGCGATCGTCGCTAATGCACTCAAAAACAACAGCAGCGTCGGATTCAAGTCACCGGGAGGACTCAGAAACTCTTTCGGCACTGTCAGCGGCCGTCCTGCCTCCGACATCTTTGTTAACACTCCTTAATATTTCACCCTTGCGTAGTATAAGATACAAGTCTCCCTATAGTAAACTTTCGTAAAAAAACTGAATCTAATATATAGCGGACTAATTTTTGAGATTTCTCTGCACTCAAAGTCTTGGGTACGCGGGGCGGGTTCTCAAATCCAAAATTTTAAATTGTTTGACCCGAAAGTTGACAAACTTTTGTAGAGGGGATATTTAAAATTTCGCCCGATCGCAAATTCGATCGCCACAATGGTAGAGTTTTTGTATTATAGGCATCTTGAACCCGCCCAAAAACGGATACAAGTTTCCGAAAAAACTCGCCAGCAGCCCCCAATTTTAGACTAAAGTTCAGCTTCCAGATTCATCTGCAGACTAAATCTCAAATCTAAAACTTGTAGGCCCAAGTCGAAGAATCTCAAATCGACCGACTGTCTTTCCACCCGCCTCCCCAGAACACCGCTGATGCAATTGCCAAAAGCCCTACGCCGAACTAAAATTGTCGCCACCATTGGCCCTGCCACATCCAACCCACAAGTGCTGCGCAACCTCATAGAAGCTGGTGCTACAACTTTGCGACTCAACTTTTCCCACGGAACAGAAGAAGACCACCTTCGCAGCATTCGCTTAATCCGGCAAACTTCCTTTGAACTCAACCAGCCGGTCGCCATCCTCCAAGACCTCCAAGGCCCAAAAATTCGCTTGGGGCGGTTTGAAACAGGCTCTATAACTGTCAAAAACGGCGATCCTTTCATTTTGACCAGCCGCCCGGTGGTCGGCACAGAACTCATTTCTGCCGTCACCTACGAAACCCTAGCTTCGGAAGTCCCAGAGGGAGCCACGATTCTGCTAGACGACGGGAAAGTAGAAATGCGCGTCGAAAAAGTAGACAGCGGCGCAGGAGAACTCTACTGCCGCGTTGTCGTCGGCGGGCCGCTTTCCAACAACAAAGGCGTGAATTTTCCGGGAGTGTACCTGTCAATTAAGGCGCTCACAGATAAAGACCGCAAAGATTTAATGTTCGGCCTCGACCAAGGTGTCGATTGGGTGGCTTTGAGCTTCGTCCGCAATCCCCAGGATATGCTGGAAATTAAAGAATTGATTGCCAGTGCGGGCAAGCAAGTACCGGTGATTGCTAAGATCGAAAAGCACGAGGCGATCGAACAAATGGAAGAAATTCTCGCCCTTTGCAACGGCGTGATGGTCGCCCGCGGCGATTTGGGAGTAGAACTTCCCGCCGAAGACGTGCCGATTTTGCAAAAGCGGCTGATTGCCACATCCAACCGCATGGGCATTCCGGTGATTACCGCTACCCAGATGCTCGACAGCATGGTCAACAATCCCCGTCCCACCCGCGCCGAGATTTCCGACGTGGCTAACGCCATTCTCGACGGAACTGATGCGGTAATGCTCTCCAACGAAACCGCTGTCGGCAAGTTCGCTGTCGAAGCGGTGGCGACGATGGCGAGAATTGCCGTCCGCATCGAGAGGGAAGGCATTAAGCGCAATATTAGAAATGTAGAAGATGTCGGTCGATCGATCCCCAACGGCATCAGCCAAGCAGTCAGCCAAATCTCCGAACAGCTAAACGCCGCGGCGATTATGACACTGACCAAAACCGGCTCTACAGCCCGCAATGTCTCCAAATTCCGACCGAAAACTCCAATTTTGGCAGTTACTCCCCACGTAGACGTAGCCCGACAACTGCAATTAGTCTGGGGAGTCAAACCCCTGTTGGTGCTAGATTTGCCCTCCACCGGCCAGACATTTCAATCTGCGATCAATGTCGCCCAAGAAAAAGATTTATTGTCCGACGGAGATTTAGTGGTGATGACCGCCGGTACTTTGCAAGGGGTTGCCGGCTCGACGGATTTGATCAAAGTTGAGATAGTGACAGCAGTTTTAGGCAAAGGCACAGGTGTCGGTTTGGGATCGGTAAGCGGGATGGCCAGGGTAGCTCGCACTGCAGCAGATGTGTCGAATTTCCGCGCCGGAGACATTTTGGTAGTGGAGCGCACCAGCGCCGATTTTGTGGAGATGATTCGCAAAGCAGCAGGTGTGGTGACGGAGGAGGAAAGTTTGACTTCTCACGCTGCGATTATCGGTTTGCGCTTGGGCGTGCCGGTGATGGTGGGGGTTGAAAATGCGATGCGGATAATTCGGGACGGCACTATGCTGACGCTGGATATGCAGCGGGGTTTGGTTTATTCCGGGGCCAGAGCCGGCTCAACTGACAGCGAAGTTGTTGTTTAACTAAGGCTTGCTGTTCGCCTGCAGGGTCAAAAACTCGTTTTGGGCCTGTGCTTTGTCGATCGTCAGCCAGATTTTAAGCAGAAACGGGATTTTTACAGCCAATCTTCCTCAAGTCCTGAGTTGTGGAATTTTTAAGGAAATTATACAACTCATTGCTTTTTTTTTAATTTGTGATATTATTGAAAATCTTCTTGCCGATGTAGCTCAGTGGTAGAGTAACCGATTCGTAATCGGTCGGTCGCGGGTTCAAATCCCGCCATCGGCTCTGGGTTTTGGTATTTTTGCCAAACTAAAGCAATAAATTTAATTAAATTCGATCGCTCCGAAGGCAAGTTTTGATTGATTCATCTTATTTCGGAGGCCGCGGGAGGCGAAAACTCAGCGGGCTGAGGATTTGATTCAGGGCGCGCAATTGTTCGGCAGTGCCCAAACAAATCAGCATATCTCCTCCTTGGATAGCAGTTTCTCCAGTTGGCCCTACAATTAAATTGCCCTCATGCTGGCGAATTGCTAACACCAAAGCCCCCGATTGCGATCGCAGTCTTGCATCTCTCAAAGTTTGTCCGACGTACACGCAACTGCTAGGATCTACCAGAAATTCTTCCATGTAAAAAGAGCGATCGGCTCCTGTCAAAATGCCGTCCACAAAATCCATAACTTGAGGCCGCAAAGCCGCCGCCGCCATGCGTTTTCCCCCCGTAATGTAGGGGGATACAACGGCATCGGCACCGCCTCGCTGCAGCTTCTTTACGGCTTCTTCTGTGGTGGCGCGGGCGATCGCCCGTACCTTTGGATTCAAAGTTTTCGCCGACATTACTGCGTATAAATTCTCGGCATCCGAAGGTAAAGCTGCTACTATGCAAATTGCCCGATCGATCCCCACATTCAGCAAAATTTCATCGAGTGTCGCGTCTCCCTGCACAGCCGTGTACCCCAGCGCCAAAGCTGCCTCAACCGACTGCACCGCCGAATCTACCACCACAAAAGGGATATTTTCTGCCTCAAATTCCAAGGCAATCTGCCTGCCCGTGCGGCCAAAACCGCAGAGAATGTAATGTTCGATCGAAGAATCTACCAATCGTCGCTGCTGCCTAATTCTTGCTCCTTCTTGAAAATAGCCTTGAATCAGCGCTTCTGTAAAGCGGTTGACGATGAAACCAATCACAATCACGCCCATCAAAATCAAGCATATGGTAAACATTCGCCCGCGTTTGCCGAGGGGCTGAAGTTCACCGTAGCCCACAGTTGCTAAGGTAAATACTGTCATGTAAGCTGCATCCAGCAGAGACCATTTTTCCACCTGCCAATACCAGAGAGTACCCGTGCATAAAATTCCGCCCAGGGCGATGACTCCGTTTCTTAAGTCTTTTTGCAGGCGCTGGTACTTTTGTTCTAGAGTTGAGTACACCGATCTCGCTGACCTATTACTTATTAACTGCTACCCAATTTAAGCATATCAAGACTTACATAAAAACCAGGTTTGTTAGAGTAAATTTCCCCTCTCAATTCTTCAATTTTAAATCGATTGACTGACAGAGTTTTAACCATTGTTATTACTCAGATTTGCTGAAATCCTCACGCCGGCCGCGATTGCGCCAGGGAATTTATTCCCTGGCGCAATAGCTTAAGTGGGTTGAAACTGATAGAAGAGCACCTGTGGCAAAAACTGGGTTTCTGACCGCAAAAACCGCATCACAACCTAGATCTATCGTTCAGAAACCCGGTTTTTAAGAGCTTCCACACGAAGGGTGCTCTTTTGTCAGTTGAAACGACTAACCTTTTGGTTGTTTGAGCCTTTTTTTCAGGAAGGTGAGATTGCTCGCCGTGGGTTTGAACCGAAGGCTGGTTATTTGGTAAATGACCAATTAAAAATGTGGGTAAATATCGAATTTTAACTCTGTCCCAGAGGGGGCGATTGCTGGAATTTGCGGTCGGCAATTATGGTAGTTCGATATGCAATTTGGATCGGGAGTATTTTCGCGATCGCCTAGAATGCAAATAATCCCTATTTAGCCGACCGCCAAATCCACCTCATTGCTAATTAATTCGATTTAATCGTTGGGGTGGGGTGGGTTTATTAAGGTTATTTGTTGGCGGTGAAAATTCGGGTGAACCCGCCCCTACAAAATATGGATTGTTGGTGATTTTTTCAAAAATGAAACTGCTATGAATGCGGTTCGCGCTACCTGCTGCGTGATGATTTCCAATTGCTGCCATTTGTACGAATTCTCCTTCTATCAATTCTAGGCGATAGCCCTCACAAAGAATCCCAGCTTTACTCATCTGATTGTATTCTTCTACGGTGAAAAGTTTAGGGAGCAACTGTACTGCCATAATTTACCGTTTTTCTAGTTTTTGATTCCATTATAGTTGATGGAAACGCAGCTATATTAATAAATGTGGAATGAAATTTTTTGTGACGAACCGCGAAGGCGCGAAGGACAGGAACGGCTTCGCCGTTCCCGTTCCCCGCAGGGGTTCGGTGAAGGGTAGGGTAGGAAGAGAAAAGAAGAGCTAGAGAACAAGGGTAAGTGGAAAATATCTATCAATAGAAAGGTGTATCTGGCTGACTGATTCGCTATCTTGAAAATAAGCAGCCAGAATATTCAGCAATCTGCAAGGGTTGGCTGTTTTGGCAGGCAGCACAATAATCTGAGTTAGCATAATTTGATTCCATGCAAAACACCCTAGAGATACTTTCTGCTTCTGAGTCGCCGAGTCTTACCAAAAATCAACCGGCGCTTCCAAATTATGCAGCAGCCGAGCGCCAATTTGTCAACTTATTAGAGGTAGATGATTTAGACAAGACGGTGGCGGCAAAACCTTTACTCGTCAGCGATTTTGAAAGCGCGATCGCCGCGGCGCTGCGATCGGCTTATCAGGAAGATTCCGCCGACGATGCCGCTCACCTATTCTTGCAGCGCGTGCTCTACCGGATCAACCGACTCAATTTATTTTGGTACGACGATTTGCGCCGCTACAACAACGAACGATCGCACTATTTGCGTTCGGTACGCGATCGCATTGAAGAATCTTGGCAGCAGTGGGAAATCGCCCAAATCGACGTTGCAGCGCTGCAAAACATCGAGGATGTCAAGCAAGCCCTGCGCGATCGCGCGGCCGCTGATGTCGATCCAGAGCTCACTGAGATCGATCGCTACCTGCGGGAACAGATGACTGAAGAGGGATACAAGCACTTGCTGGCGATCGCCTCCTTCGACGGTTTAGTCGAAGCCAGCCGCGTTTCTCGCATCATCGGCGGTGCCGGCAACGAAATTCAGTCAACCCTGACGCGGGTGCTGATCGAAGAATACGGCGGCGGTCGCTTGTCCCGCAAGCATTCGACCTATTTTGCCCAAATGCTGGCAGAATTCGGAATGAACACGCAACCGGAGGCGTATTTTGATTTGGTACCGGCTGAAGTGCTCGCCAGCATCAATCACAATTTCTTGCTTACCGAACGCAAGCGCCATTTTCTGCGCTACAACGGCGGACTCACCTATTTTGAAGTGGCGGGGCCCGTCGCTTACCGCAATTATCTAGCCGCCGCCCAGCGCCTGAACCTCTCCCAAGCAGCGATGGGTTATTGGGAACTGCACATCAGAGAAGATGAACGTCACGGGCGCTGGATGTTGGATGAAGTGGCGATTCCGCTGGCCGACAGATACCCGCAGGAAGCGTGGGAACTGGTGTTGGGGTACGATCAGGAGAAGTCGATCGGCGATCGGGCTGCTGCTGCTGTGGTGCGATCGATCCAAACTGCAGAACGGAATTAATACCATTTCTCTAAAATCATGCAATACTCTTTGACCCCCCCTAGCCCCCCCTTGCTAAGGGGGGGGGACAAGAATACTGTTGCATTATTTTTTGAAATTGGTATAACGTTCTCAATAAGCCTTTAGGAACAGGCTGTCCGGCCTGTTCCACAAAGAGTGTATTTCTTGTGGAACAGGCTGTCCGGCCTGTTGCTGACAATGGTGCAACATCTCAGATGCACCCTACCAGGGCTGTATTTTAAAAAGCTGTCATTAATTGAATTAGCTCGATCGACAAATCTCTTTGCGACTTTTGCTGATTCTTAAACAAAACTCCAGCCAGCAGATAGATATTTTCCGAATAAAAAGCCATTCCCTGTTTTCGGAGATTGGCGATCGCGCTTTTCACCTTGGGTTCCGAACTGTAATAGCCAAAATTTAAAGGTGCAATCTCAAAATTCGCAACCGAGTAACCTCGATCCAAAGCATAATCTATCAAACCCACAGGATTAGAATAGCTAGAAACCATCAGCAAAACTTGGTCGCAGCCCAAAGACAAAAGTTTCTTAGCAATTGTAGAACCATCACTCCCGCCGTGCAACAGCGGCTGATAAATCTTGTTGTCCACCGCCGGCAAGTAAGGCGGATTGGAGATTACACAATCCGCCGAATCGTATAAAGGCGAATCAAAAAAAGAACAATTGTTGACCGTGTATTTTTCGCTGAGTTGATATTGCTTAATTTGAGACTGAGCAATTTTCCAAGCTACATTATTTAACTCAAATCCCTGTATTTCCCCGTCAAAATCTGTTCTCAGCAAAGACTTAATAACTGGACTTCCCTCTCCCGAACCAAACTCTACAATAAGTCGAGAATTGTCGCTGGCATTTAACACTAAACTTTCCAAGCAGTGCGAGTAAAAATCCGATTCTTCCGGGCAGTGGAATACCTGTTTCAGAGGAGTGGATGAAGTGAGCATAAATTCTGTAACAAAGTTTACTATTTTAAAAATATCGAATAATGAATAGTGCAGCCATCTGTCGCAAGACCTATTTTTTGAATTATTATCAGTCATCCATACACTACTGGGTTTGCATTCAGGACTTCATTCCTCCAAAAAGCCGGACTAAAATCCTGCGGTTATTTGAGCCGACGCTATCGAACGGATTGCTGATGACTAATTGCCACCGCCAGACTGTAAAGATTTGTGGGTTGGATTAGTATCGTCACCCTCCCGGTGTCGCGTGCCACCTTCGGCTCGAACACGCTCAAATTTTACGCTGTTCCAAAGCAACTGCGGTAGCAGCATTTTTGCTGATTCCATCTTCGGTAGCGCTCTTAAAAGTAGCCTAAAAATTTTGCGGCGCTTTTTGGGGAAATTCTTGTGTTTCTGAAGGGAATGTATCAAACTTTTGTTGGGAATAATAAATTTAAATTCTTAATAATAAATTCTATTTTTATACTATAAAAAACTTAATTTGTCTCTTTAAAAACCATTTAAACACAAAAAATATCTCAGTATTAGGATAGGTGTACCATCAAAAATATTGCCATCATAAAAAGCAATTTGCTTGCCGCTGCTTGTTCAGCAAATTTTGGGTAATTTACCTGCTCAAACAGCCATTAATCTGACTTGGGTTTTTTGACGACGTGCGAGCTCAGGAAATAGGTCAGCGAAGCGATTACTAAAGCGATACTTGCTCCCAAGGGAAGGATGTTCGTCGCCCCGTTCCACCTCACTACCTCGGCGAGAAACAATACGCTCAATACGACGACGATCACGCTGGTGAGTTTGGTTTTGAGGTCGTCGATGGTATGAATTTCCAGCCAGATCGGTACTTTAATGCGATCGTCAATAAACAGCTCGTAAAGTCCGAGTGCCGTAATATAAAATACTGTCGCTAGCAGAAACAAATCTACAACTTCGACGCAGGACAAAATCAGTTTTTTAGAGTTTTCGCTGGAAATCGCTCCTGTAGTTGTGTAGGCGATGGTAGTGATAGTTTCCAGGGCACCGTAGATCAAAAGCGTCACGGAGGCTGCAAAAGAACCGATTACAGCAATTAACATTAGATAGCGACTTTTGGCAAGAATTCGATGGAGCATAGTTTATGTCCGATGGGGAAAATTGTGAGAGAAGAACCGCTCTCTGGCATACCTTTGGCTTTACTATATCAGGGTTTTGCCCGATCGCACTCACAAAGCAATTATGCTCAAACGCCCCGCTGCTGCTGGTTAATCTCGTGTCAAAGCAAGTGCATCTGGGTCAGAGCTTTTACAAAAGTACGATCGCCCGACGGAAAAAGCTTGCCGATTTATTCAAACAACACAAAATTAATCCTCAGCGTCCACAAAAACAGTCACAGCCGCCACAGCAATCAGCATTTCATCATTTTTATCATTCAAAGAGGCGATCGCCCTTCCCGCCACCACCATGCCTCCTTGCTCCACAATCAAAGTTTTGCTACCAAAAGGCAGCACCGCCAACACCTCATCGGGCCGCACTTGTTCCGGGTAGGGAACAGCCACCTTTACCTCCACAATCATCTGATTTGGGTCGCTCAAACCCGCCACTTCCCAGACACCTAACAGAGCATTATTGGCGATCGCATTCCGTACAGCCCTAGCACAGGCTACAGTCGGTTCCTGTCCGTGCTGGTCAATACCCATCCCCATTTCAATGATGAAACATTTACGTGCCACAGTTACCCCTTCCTTGATATTTGCTTGCATTCGTTAGCGAAGCCCCCAAAGAGGACCGCACTCTTTCTCAAAACAATATAATTATCTCCCAACCTGACCGCTATTTATATTATTTTATCGATGCGATACAACCACAAAATAATCATCCCAGGCTAAACAAATAATGCAACTGTCTGCAAGCACCAAAGCCCGACAGTCATCAATCATTCTCCATCCAAAATCTAAAACTTGTACAGCCAAGCCGAAGTATCTAAAATCGTCTAATACCATTTTTCTAAAGATGTGCCGATCGAGTCTTAAGCCCCCCCGAACTCGCGGGGGGGTTGGGGGGGGTAATATCTAGCGCTACTTGATGAAATTGGTATAACTTATGGTAATATAACCGAATTCACCATTCCTCGCGGACTGCCCAACTCATCGCCAGCTTCAATCATGGATAGTTTTCTACCAACTGCCTACTTTCAAAACCGATTTCTCCCATTTGCCGACGCCAACATTTCCATAGCCACCCACGCCCTGCACTACGGAACCGGAGTTTTAGGCGGGTTGCGAGGAATTCCCGACCCCCAAAATCCCGATCGCATCTTACTATTTAGATTAGAGCGCCACTGTCAAAGATTAAGTCAAAGTGCCCGATTCCTCAACAGCGATTTACCCGCCGACAAAATCCAACAAATAATCATTGATTTTGTCCAGAAAAACCAGCCCACAAAATCATTTTACATCCGCCCTTTCGTCTACACATCCAGCTTAGGGATTGCCCCCCGACTTCACAACGTAGAAACAGACTTCTTTGTCTACGGATTAGAACTTTCCGACTACTTGCCCAAAGCAGGAGTTAACTGTAGAATTAGCTCTTGGTACCGCCAAGAAGACCGCAGCTTACCCTTGAGAGGTAAAATTAGCGGCGCTTACATCACCTCAGCCTTAGCCAAAACAGAAGCAGTAGAATCCGGCTTCGACGAAGCAATTATGATGAACACCCAAGGAAAAGTCAGCGAAGCTTCAGGAATGAACATATTTGTCGCCCGAAACGGTAAATTAGTGACACCAGGTTTCGATCAAGATATCCTCGAAGGAATTACCAGAGACAGCGTTATAACTATTGCTAGAGACTTAGGAATAGAAGTCACAGAAAGACCAGTTGATAAATCAGAACTGTTGATTGCAGACGAAATTTTCCTCTGCGGAACCGCCGCCAAAATTACCCCAATCAACCGAATAGAAAACTATCAATTGCCCAAAAACCGACCCATCACCGAAAAGATTTTGGACAAACTCACCGGGATTATCGAAAATCGCGACAGCAAGTACAAAGACTGGGTATTTGCGATCGATCTCAACTAACCGTTTGTAGTGAGGACTTCAGTCCTGCTTTTCGTAACAAAAGTCCTCACTGCGAACCATCACTCGATCCTTTATGCAAGCGAGATAAATAGCAGAAATTAAGAAATGCGATGGAATCTCAAGAATTTTATGAACAAGGATTTGACCTCGGTCGCAGAGGGCTGTACCATGAAGCAGTTGAAGCTTTTACTCAAGCAATTAATCTCAATCCTGACTTTGTAGAAGCTTATACGATCCGTGCTAATGTTCGAGCTGCTGCTGGAGATTTACAGGGGGGAATTGAAGATTTTGAGAAAGCTATGGATATCTACAGGGCTAGAGGACAATCGCAAATAGCTGATATGCTTTTAGTTCCTTGGGGTGCCCTGCACAATGAAATTAGGTTTCAGGACTCGCATTCCGAACGATCGAACAAAGTTTACTCACACAAAACAGCCGCATGATGCCGAATGTGATCCTCCATAAAACTCGCTATAAAATAATAGCTATGATCGTAACCTTCCTGCATCCTCAAAGTTAGCGGTTGTCCCGCTTTTTCACAGGCTGCTGCGAACACTTCCGGCAACAACTGCCCGTCAGCCAAAAACGAATCAGCAGTGCCGCAGTCAATCAGAATCGGACGGTTGTACTGCGCTGCCACAACCAATTCGCTAGCATCCCAAGCGCTCCAAATCTCTTTGTCGCCACCGAGGTAGTTTGCAAAAGCTTTTTGTCCCCAAGGGCAGCGCACGGGCGCACAAATAGGCGCAAAAGCGGAAACTGAAAGATAGCGACCGCCATTTTTAAGCGCACAAATTAAAGCCCCGTGTCCGCCCATTGAATGACCGAAAATTCCCTGTTTTTCTGGTATCACTGGAAAGTTTTCGGCGATTAAATTTGGCAATTCATCAACCACATAACTGTACATTCGATAGTGAGAATTCCAAGGTGCAACTGTCGCATCAATATAAAAACCTGCGCCGCTTCCCAAATCCCAATTGTCGTCTTCCCCAGGAATCCCAGTATTGCGCGGGCTAGTGTCTGGCGCAACTAGCATTAACCCGTATTTTGCCGCAAATTGTTGCGCCCCCGCTTTTGCCATAAAGTTTTCTTCGGTGCAGGTTAATCCTGATAGGAAATAGAGAATTGGTACGGGTTGATGTTGGGCTTGGGGCGGTTGGTAAACAGTGAATTTCATTTCGCTGTTGCAGGTTGAGGATTGATGGCTGTAAAAGCCGAGTTTGCCGCCGAAAGTTTTATGTTCTTTGTCGAGTTTTAGGGATTCTGATATCATGTTAATTCTATTTTATTTTGGAATTAGATTTTTTTAACCGCAGAGGGCGCAGAGGGCGCAGAGGAAGAGAGATGAGAGAAGTTGTTTGCGGTGCCGCTTCTTCCGACGGACATCGGACTGATGACGTTGGACGGAAAGCGGTTGTCAGTTGTCAGTTGTTACCAACAACCAATAACAAATAACAAATAACAAATGACTTCAAGGCGAATTTCATTTCGCTGTTGCAGGTTGAGGATTGATGGCTGTAAAAGCCGAGTTTGCCGCCGAAAGTTTTATGTTCTTTGTCGAGTTTTAGGGATTCTGATATCATGTTAATTCTATTTCATTTTGGAATTAGATTTTTTTAACCGCAGAGGGCGCAGAGGGCGCAGAGGAAGAGAGATGAGAGAAGTTGTTTGTTCAAAATGTTAAAACTGTGCGAATTACTTCGCCTTTTTTCATTAAGTCAAAGGCTTTGTTGATTTTGTCGATCGGCATTACTTGAGTTATCAAGCTGTCTATGTCAATTTTACCGTCCATGTACCAGTCAACAATTTTGGGGACATCGGTTCTGCCCTTCGCCCCGCCAAAAGCTGAGCCTTTCCAAACCCTACCAGTTACTAGCTGAAACGGGCGGGTGCTAATTTCTTGACCTGCTCCCGCTACCCCAATAATTACGCTCACCCCCCATCCTTTGTGGCAGCATTCTAAAGCTTGGCGCATTACATTAATGTTGCCGATACATTCAAAACTGTAATCAGCTCCGCCTTTGGTTAAGTCTACTAAATAAGGCACTAAATCGCCTTCGACTTCCCGGGGATTGACAAAGTGAGTCATGCCGAATTTTTCTGCCATTTCTCGCTTGTCGGGATTCAAATCTACGCCGACAATCATGTTAGCTCCTACCATGCGAGCTGCTTGAATTACGTTTAAGCCCACGCCGCCCAAACCGAAAACTACCACATTAGAACCTGGTTCTACTTTCGCGGTATTGATGACAGCGCCGATGCCCGTGGTTACGCCGCAGCCGATCAAACAAACTTTATCAAACGGAGCGTCATCGCGAATTTTTGCTACCGCAATTTCTGGCAATACTGTATAATTTGCAAAGGTAGAAGTTCCCATGTAATGGTGAATTTTTTCACCGTCTATGGAAAATCTACTCGTGCCGTCGGGCATCACTCCCCGCCCTTGAGTCAGGCGAATTGCTTGACAGAGATTGGTTTTGTGGCTCAAACAATATTCGCAGTTGCGACATTCGGGAGTGTAAAGTGGAATTACCCGATCGCCCTTTTTGACACTTGTCACTCCCGGCCCAACATCTGCCACAATCCCGGCTCCCTCGTGGCCTAAGATAGCAGGAAATAAACCTTCGGGATCTGCCCCGGAAAGAGTGTAAGCGTCTGTGTGACAAACACCAGTCGCTTTAATTTCCACCAGCACCTCTCCGGCCCGCGGCCCCTCCAAATCCACCGTCTCAACAGTCAAAGGTTGGCCGGCACTGCGAGCAACTGCTGCTTTTACTTTCATGGTTTATTCCCTGCGATCGATTTATCAACTAACCAGTCAATATGTATTATATTACTTAATTGGAAAACTTCAGCAAATTTATGACAAAATTAATTGTAATTACCGGAGTCAGTCGCGGTCTCGGTCTTGCCATGACCGAAAAATTTATTGAATTGGGACACAGAGTTGTGGGATGCGCCCGTTCTTCGGAAGCGGTGAAAAAACTCAACCAAAAATATAGTAAACCCCATTATTTTACTTGTTTGGATGTCACCAGCGACGATCGAGTCAAAGCTTGGGCTACAGAAATACTGGCAAATAATCAGGCTCCAGATTTGCTCGTCAACAATGCAGCTTTAGTCAACTATCCCGCGCCTCTTTGGAATATCGGCAGCGAAGAATTTTCTCAGCTAATTGATGTTAATATTAAAGGTACTGCTAATGTAATTCGCCACTTTGTCCCGGCAATGATTGCGAGAAAAAGCGGCATAATTGTCAACTTTAGTTCCGGTTGGGGAAGGTCAACTTCGCCGGAAGTCGCGCCCTATTGCGCTTCCAAATGGGCGATCGAAGGACTTACACGATCGCTCGCCCAAGAACTGCCCCCAGGCATGGCAGCAGTTCCTTTAAATCCCGGCATAATTCACACCGATATGCTAGACATTTGTTTCGGCGAAGATGCGGTAAATTACACCTCAATCAAAGCGTGGGTGCAAAAAGCAGTGCCTTTGCTGCTGAAATTAAAACCTTCAGATAACGGCGTACCAATGACCGTTCCTGGATAACAAAGCAACAGAAAACACAACTTGCAAACATCTCTCATTTCTACTCCTCTGCGCCCTCTGCGCTCTCTGCGGTAAAAAAAAAACTCAAAAATGAAATAAAATTACTATATTCCCAAATCAAAACTCTTTCCCCAAACAGCCACTGTGAACTTGCCGCTAACCTCGCAAACCCAAACCCGCAAAGCAGATCATCTCCGGATCTGCCTCGAAGAAGACGTACAATTTCGCGAAACAACCAGCGGACTAGAAAACTACCGTTTTACTCACTGCTGTTTGCCAGAACTCGATCGCGCCCAAATCGATTTAACATCCACATTCCTCGGCAAAAAACTAGCCGTACCCCTGCTAATATCCTCCATGACAGGCGGCACAGAACTAGCCCAGACAATCAACTACCGCCTCGCCGATGTCGCTCAAGAATACAAACTAGCAATGGGAGTCGGTTCCCAGCGATGCGCTGTCGAAAACCCTCAACTAGCTCCCACATTTGCAGTGCGCCGCCGCGCTCCCGATATTCTGCTATTTGCTAACATCGGAGCGGTGCAATTAAACTACAATTACGGTTTAGAAGAGTGCCAAAAAATTATCGACATTCTCGAAGCAGATGCTCTTATTTTACACCTAAATCCGCTGCAAGAATGCGTTCAAACCGAAGGCGATACTAACTTTAAAGGACTGCTAGATAAAATTGCTAAATTGTGCGAAAAATTACCAGTACCCGTAATTGCTAAAGAAGTTGGCAACGGTATTTCAGGCAAAATGGCAGAGAAATTGCTCGCCGCCGGAGTAAGCGCGATCGACATTGCCGGAGCCGGAGGCACTTCTTGGGCGAAAATAGAAGGAGAGCGAGCTAAAGATGGCAAGCAGCGCCGGTTGGGTGCCACCTTTGCCGACTGGGGAATCCCGACAGCCGAGTGCGTTGTCAGCACCCGCGCTGCCGCCCCGGATGTTCCCCTGATTGCCTCTGGAGGCTTGCAAAACGGCTTGGATGCAGCGAAGGCGATCGCCCTAGGCGCGGATGTTGCAGGGCTGGCGCGGCCCTTTCTGCAAGCCGCTGCGGAATCGGAATCAGCCTGTGCCCTCCTGGCTGAGGTGTTAATTGCAGAGATTGCCACTGTGATGTTTTGTACCGGCTGCGCTAACTTGCATGAGTTAAAACATTCTGGGGTTTTGGAAAGGTTAAGATAAAAGTGAGTCAGTTGGCAGGAAAGCAGGAAAGCAGGAAAGCAGGAAAGCAGGAAAGCAGGAAAGCAGGAAAGCAGGAAAGCAGTTGTTAGTTGGCAGGAAAGCAGTTGACAGGAAAGCAGTTGGCAGTAGTTACTGATTATTGGGAGAGATTAAAAAATCAGAAACAACAACTGCTAATTACCAAATGTTAATTACCAACTTTTAATAATTACTAACTGTCAACTGCTAATTACTAAGGATCGAAAAATTAATAACTTAAACACCTCCTACAGTCCTCTCTACTGTAAGTTGCTTTCCTCAAAGGAGGCAGAGCCTCGCCTATCTGCATTACCAGGCTCTTCCTGGTAACGAGCAATCGCTTAAGTTATTAAAGTTTCATTACCAACTATCAACGGTCAACTGCTAATTACTAACTGTCAACTGTCAACTGTCAACTGTCAACTGTCAACTGTCAACTGTCAACTGTCAACTGTCAACTGTCAACTGACTAATTATCTAAATGAAAGATTTCCTAAAATATACTTGTGCAAGTTTGCTGGGAACCTTCCTCGGACTGTTGCTTCTCGGCGGCGTCGGATTGGGGGGACTGGTACTGCTAATTGCTGTCGCGGCATCGTCGTCTAAGGATTCAGGCCCGCAAGTTAAAGATAAGTCTGTAATGGTATTAGACCTTTCTTTAAATATCACTGATAGCAAACCGAACCGCAGCACGAGCGCGGCGATTCAAGGAGTGCTTTCGGACGAGTCGGGCGATACAGTGACGCTGCGGACTGTTTTAGATGCGATCGAATCTGCGAAAAAAGACCCGAAAATCGTGGGCATTTATCTCGAAGGCAGTTCGGATTCCAGCAGCAGCGGGTTTGCTAATCTTAAAGAAGTTCGATCGGCCTTACAGCGTTTCCGAGATGCCAAAAAACCCATTATTGCTTACGAAATGGACTGGAACGAGCGAGATTATTACCTCGGTTCCGTTGCCAACACAATCGCAGTCAATCCCTACGGATCTCTAACACTCAACGGTTTTAGCAGTCAAACAATGTTTTGGACTGGTGCTTTGGAGAAATACGGCGTGGGAGTCCAAGTGACTCGTGTCGGCAAATACAAGTCAGCCGTCGAACCGTTTTTGCTCAAAAAAATGAGTCCAGAAAATCGCCAGCAAACTCAAAAATTGCTCGGAGATATTTGGGGAGAATATCTAAAAACTGTCGGCCCAAACCGCCAATTGACCGTGCCGCAACTGCAAGCGGTGGCAGATAATGGCGGAACTTTGATGGCTGACGAAGCTCTCAAAGGCAAGTTAGTTGATAAAGTTGTATATTTTGACGAAATTGCCACAGAACTCAAAAAACTGACAGGCACTGACGCAGAAGATAAATCTTTCAAGCAAATTAGTTTGAAAAACTACGCCAGAAGTGCTGAGAATAAAAACTCCACTCGCGCTGACAAGAAAAACCAGATTGCTGTACTTTACGCCGAGGGTGAGATTGTAGACGGGGAAGGCGGCCCGACTCAAGTAGGGGGCGATCGCATCGCTAGAGAATTGCGGAAAATCCGACAAGATGACGGCGTAAAAGCAGTAGTTTTGCGCGTCAACAGTCCCGGAGGCAGCGCCTCGGCGGCGGAAGTCATCGGGCGCGAAGTCGCGCTGACGGGCAAAAATAAGCCTGTTGTCGTGTCGATGGGCAATTTAGCAGCATCCGGCGGCTATTGGATTTCGATGGGTTCGAGCAAAATCTTTGCCGAAGCGAGTACGATTACCGGCTCGATTGGCGTGTTTGGAATGCTGCTCAATGTGGAAAAGTTGGCGGATAACAACGGCGTGAGTTGGGATGTGGTGAAAACCGCCCGCTTTGCCGATGCTAACACGGTTTCCCGCCCGAAAACTCCTCAAGAATTGGCGAATATTCAAAGAATAGTCGATCGCATTTACGATCGATTTATCACCAAAGTCGCCGACTCCCGCAAACTGCCGAAAAACAAGGTGCAAGAAATTGCTCAAGGCAGAGTTTGGTCTGGTACTGCTGCGAAACAGTTGGGTTTAGTCGATGAAATTGGCGGGCTTGAAGATGCTGTCACAGAGGCCGCGAAGCAAGCGGGAGTCGGCGACGATTGGCAGTTGGAAGAATATCCAAAAAGCCGCACTTTGGAGGAGCGAATTTTGGAAAGAATTTCAGGCATTCACGTTTTGGAACCAGCCGCCAAACTCGACCCGCTGACTGCTGAAGTTAAGAAAATGCAGGATGAATTAGCTGTTGTCAAGTCAATGAACGACCCGCAAGGCGTTTACGTTCGCTTGCCTTTCAACTTGCGGATTAATTAACTTGATTTTTCAGCCGGCTTGGCGCTGACTTCTTATGTACACCAGCGCTTTCAACTGCAGATTCCGATCTGAAAAACCCGGTTTCTTCAAGAAACCGGGTTTATGAATACCCTAAAAATCTGCAGAGTCTGAATTGGCAATATTGGTTATGCAGCACGCTGAGTTAACAATCCCCAGATGAAAAGTACCACGATCGCACCGATGACTGCAAAAGCTATACTGGGTAAAGTCAATGCTCCGAATGACGCTCCCCCGCTAGTCCCCACCACGAGTTGACCTAGATAACCTCCGACTAGCGCGCCCACAATTCCTAAACCTGTTGTTGCCAGAAAACCGCCTCCTTGGTGACCCGGATAAATGGCTTTGGCGATCGCACCGGCAATCAATCCTAAAACGACCCAAGCAATAATTCCCATTTCTTTTTCTCCTGAATGCTTAACTTATGTTCTGCCTTGTCTTATGTTCTAAGAATAACAACCGACATCGCGCCCTTACCTCTACCGTAAGGAAGAATCGAAAGTGGTAGGATTTCTGATGAATTCTCCGAATTTAAAGCTTCGCTATGTGTCAAAAGAGTTAACCCAATTATTTTCTCGAATAAAGATACTTAGACTTCCAGCCAAAGGGAAATAGTCTGATTTGATATTGGGGCATTGAAGATTTTAGCTGGGAAATGGAAATGACGGATGACTGTTGGCGCGGGCAGTACGGGTTTGCAGTAGTATTATTTTTCAAGTTGGTACAGGAGCATATTTTCTAGGACTTTTTGTGTTTTACTGGTAAAAAAAATTACAATGATTCTGTGAAATTAGGAAAGTTGGCGCGCGATGGATCTGACACTGTGCACGATCGTGAAAAATGAAGAGACAACGCTGTCGCGGACTTTGGACAGCGTTAAGGGTGTTGTTGATGAAATCGTTGTGGTGGATACGGGATCGGGCGATCGCACCCGTGAAATTGCCCGCGAATCCGGGGCGAGGGTTTATGACTTTGAATGGTGCGACGACTTCGCCGCAGCCCGCAACGAGTCTCTCAAGCACGCCCGGGGCGAGTGGATTTTGGTTTTGGATGCCGATGAGGTTTTGGTACCGGAGATTGTACCTCTTCTCAAGCAGGCCATTAAGAGCGATCGGCTGCTGCTAATCAATCTCGTCCGTCAAGAAATCGGTGCCTCTCAATCTCCCTATTCCCTAGTGTCGCGCTTGTTTCGCAACCGCCCCGACATCCGCTTTTCTCGCCCGTACCACGCAATGGTAGACGACAGCGCGGCTGAAGTTTTGCAGAGAGAACCAAATTGGCAAATAGCTTCTCTCCCCGATGTGGCGATTTACCACTCTGGCTATCACAAAGATGCGATCGCCGCCAAAAGTAAATTCCAAAAAGCTCAAGCAGCAATGGAACGCTATATAGCTTATTATCCCAACGATGCTTATGCTTGCAGCAAATTAGGCGCGCTTTATGTAGAAAGCGGGCAACTTGGGCGGGGAATTAATTTATTAACCAGAGGCTTGACGAATGCCGCAATAGATGATTCTATTGTTTATGAACTCAACTATCATTTAGGCATTGCCTACCGCCAGCAGCAGCAGTTTGTTAAAGCCAAAGAACACTATCAAGCGGCAATTAATACGCAGGTTTTCCCGGCGCTAAAGTTGGGTGCTTACAATAATTTAGGTAACTTGCTCAAGGATGAAGGAGATTTGCCGGCTGCAGAAAAAGCTTACAAAGCAGCCTTAAAAATTGACCCCAATTTTGCCGCAGGTCACTACAATTTGGGACTGACGCTGAAAGCAGCCGGAAATTTAGCAGATGCGATCGCCTATTACCGACAAGCTATTAAAATCGCTCCCGAATACGCCGAAGCTCATCAAAACTTGGCAGTAGCGCTCCTAAAAATTGGCAAAATGCCAGAGAGTTTAGCAGAATTTAAAAGAGCGATCGCCCTTCACCAACACCGCCGCCCGTTTGAAGCAGAACGCCTGCGCCGGGGGCTGCAAGAAATGGGTTTAATGTAAGTTTGCAGATATGCTTTCTCGCTACCAAATAATATTACGTGCGATCGAACGACACAATATAGCAGGAGGCAAGAGATTGTAGGTTGGGTTGAGTTTTAGCCTTAACCCAACGGTATTGGGACTTAGGCTTTCACCGTTTCTCTACCCCGATTAATTGTAGGCACACGGAACACTCGCCCTGTCCTGACTGTGGGTAATATTAATTCTGATACAACCGGATTTGATATTACTGAGATGTTGCACCTGTGGCAAAAACCGGGTTTCTGACCGCAAAAACCGCATCACAACCTATATCTCTCGTTCAGAAACCCGGTTTTTAAGAACTCATGGAGAATGGTGCTCTTCTGTCAGATATTACCCACAAAATCAAGCAATTATCTCTACTTTCCCGCTGTCCAAATCGTAGCGCCCCCCAACAACTTTAAGCTTGCCCGCTTTCACGGCTTCAGCCAAAATAGGGGACGAAGATGCTAACTTCTTGACATTCATTTTCACATTAGCTCTGACTGCGTTATCCCAAGCATCGCCTTTGTCACCTTTTGTGCTATCAACTGCCGGTTTAATCGCCGCCACCAAAGTCCCAATGTGACCCGGCACAGCCTTCCCATCTAAAGCAGCTTTCACCGCACCGCAGCGTTCGTGACCCAGAATTACTAATAGCGGAACCCCTAATTCTACTACCGCATATTCCATGTTTCCCAAAACCCCATCGTCGAGAAAATTTCCAGCGACTCGGATATCAAATAAATTCCCTAATCCTTGGTCGAAAATAATTTCGGGAGCAACCCGCGAATCCGAACAAGCCAGGACGGTTGCAAACGGATGTTGACCATCTGCTACTTCGACAATTCGCGATCGGGCTTGGTCTGGGAAAGTCCGTTTTTGCTGAATGTAGCGTTGATTCCCCTCCATCAATTTCTTGAGAGCACCGTCGGGACTAATCTCAGAGATGGTCTCTGCTTTTGCCCCCTCGGCTGGTAAAAGGACAGGTGCAATGCTGGCGGCAAACATCCCTGCACCAGCCCTCAACATTAAATTGCGTCGCGAAATTATGCCTGTTTTTTCGCTTTCATTCATTACTGGCAACTCGGTTCAATTTTTTTGTATTTTAGTCCAAGACGCACCCCAACAGAGAAACCGGGTTTTTGAACTCTCCCCCAAGAGGGTTTTAAACAAATATTTTGGTCGAAAACTCGGTTTTTTGGTCGCCCTTGCGTCCAAGACTATATTCTCTAGCATAATATTTTTACCGCAAAATCGACCGTAATTATTTGATTTTTCTTTACAAACAGCTCTGGCAGAATTTACACTTCAAAAAAGCTGCCCTTTTTTATTTCATAAAGTCAATAGCAGTCATCGTTCTGTCGGCAGAGGATGCTATAGTGTATCTAAAAAGACAATTATTTATCAATGAATCAAAATGTCTTACGTTGCCAGCATTCATATCTATCCGGTCAAGTCCCTTGGCGGCATAGCAGTCAGTCAAGCCACTATTCTGGCTAGCGGAGCTCTAGAAGGCGATCGAACTTTTGCAATCTGCGACGCAGCAGGAGAATTTATTAACGCTAAACGCAACAGCGGCATCAATTTTCTGCGCTTCTCCTTTGACATCAAAAAAAGAATTGCCGGCCTAAAAATTAAAGACACCGAACAAGAAATCTTTTTTCATATAGATAGAGAACGCCCGGAAATAGAATATTGGTTGAGTAGCTACTTCGGTTTCCCCGTCAAATTAATTGAAAACTTGCTGACCGGCTTTCCCGAAAATACCGCAGCACCGGGGCCGAGCATTATCGGTACCCAAACAATTGCCGAAGTTGCATCTTGGTTTCCGAGAGTTTGTGTTAACGAAATGCGACATCGCTTGCGAGCTAATATTGAAATCGGAGATGTCCCCGGTTTTTGGGAAGACAGACTTTTCCCAGAAGCCGATAAATTTGTCAGGCTTAAAATAGGGACAGTAATATTTGAAGCAATTAATCCACGTCAGCCCTGTCTCCTATCGAGGCGAAATTCTGCTGCCAAAAAAGCTTATCCAAATTTTAAAAATGTACTAATAGCCAAGCACAAGGAAATCAGGCCAGACTTGGTAAAACAAGGACGTTTAAATCACTTTAGTCGCCTGATAGTTAACACGCGAGTGTCACCCCAAGCAACTGGAAAAACAGTACGCATAGGAGATGAAGTTCAAATCGTCAGCGTTACCAAATCCCTATTTAATACCATTCCTGATTAATTGTACCCCATGAGTCTGATTAATCCGGCGGCAACTCCAAACTAAGCTGACCCAACACGCCAGTTCTAAAATCATTCAACATCTGCCGCGCCGTTCGTTCGACATCTCCTTTATACCTGTCTTTTGCTACCTCGTGCAAATAATCTTCACCGTTGCTAGATGCTATATCTACTTTATACCTGGATTTTAAACCAGATAATGATATCAAAGACTCATTAGTTGCCTCAAGCTTTAGAAGCAAATCTATCATAGCCGCGGCTACTACCTGATTGTCGTAAGCTGCTTCGCCAATATCTTCGCAAATAGCTAATTTTAGGGCATTTTCTGGATTGTTAATGCGGGTGGGAATCACTCCGGGAGCGTCCAATAACTCAATTTCGTCCGAAATCCGAATCCATCGGAGCGATCGAGTAACTCCAGCTCTGCGGGCACTGTCCACCACTCTCCGCCCTAACAGCCGATTAATTAAAGCAGATTTTCCGACATTTGGAAAGCCAATCACCACAGCCCGGACAGGACGGGGCAGCATACCCCGATCGAACCTTCGTTTATTTAACTGCACCCCAGCATCCTGCACGGCATCGGAAACATCGTGTACTCCTTGCCCGTGCTCGGCATTTGTAAAATAGGCAGTTTCCCCCTGTGACTCAAACCATTTTTCCCACCCATCGATCGCGCGAGGCACAATCATATCCATGCGGTTGACGACCAATACTCGCGCCTTACCGCCCACCCAGCTCGGCATTTGCGGGTGGTAAGTAGCTAGTGGAATGCGGGCATCTCGGACTTCGAGCACCACATCTACTCGCTTTAGCTGTTCTTTTAATGCCCGCTCAGCTTTGGCAATGTGACCCGGATACCAGTGAATTTTCATTAGTTATTTGACTGTTGACTGTTGACTGTTGACTGTTAACTGTTGACTGTTGTTATTGGTTAGTTGTTATTGGTTAGTTGTTATTGGTTAGTTGTTAGTTGTTAGTTGTTATTGGTTAGTTGTTAGTTGTTAGTTGTTCATTGTTAGTTGTTCATTGTTAGTTGTTCATTGTTAGTTGTTCATTGTTCGTTGTTAGTGATTTAATGACAACCGTCAACAGTTAACAGTTAACAGTTAACAGCCAACAGCCAACCGTCAACAGTTAACAGTTAACAGTTAACAGCCAACAGCCAACAGTCAACTGTCAACAGCCAACAGTCAACTGTCAACTGACAACCGACTAAGGCACAATCAAAACTGCACAAGGAGACAGATTGATCACCCGATTGGTAACGCTGTCAGACGCCCCATCATCGGTTAAACCCATCCCCCGACAGCCCATCACAATCAAATCAGCGCCAATTTCGTCAGCCACATCACAAATCGTGAACGGCGGTTTGCCTTCTCGTTCAATGATTTCAGCTTCAATTCCCTGCTGGGAAAACATCGATTGGGCCTCTGACAGCAGTTTGGCGACTGCTTCGGGCGAACTCATCACCTCTGGCGGCGCGTCGCCCTCCTCGGCTGGGGGTTCGACTACCGACAGAATAACTAAACGAGAAGCGTAGGTTTTCACAATATTGACAACCTTGGACGCAGCTTCGCGGGCTTCTCGGCTTTGATCTACAGGAAATAAGACAGTCTTGAACATAGCGCACATCTCCCGGGCACGGACTCCGATAAAATGTTTAGGTTGAACCAATCAGTGCCGTTTGTTTCATCCTCCGTTTTTTGTGCGGGCGCGGTTGAATGCGTCCGAGGCCCCAAGTGCAAGTGACAAGTGCCAGCATTTCAACGGAATTAGACAAAAACACACATATTAGGAGGTTAATCCTGTGACAAAAAAAACTGTAGCAAATTTATCGGCATCGGACTTATCGGGCAAACGGGTATTGGTGCGTGCCGACTTTAACGTGCCGCTCGACAACGGCAACATCACCGATGATACTCGCATCCGGGCTGCTCTGCCGACTATTCAGGATTTAGTGTCCAAGGGTGCTAAGGTGATTTTGTGCAGCCACTTCGGTCGTCCCAAGGGTGTGACGGAGAAGCTGCGCTTGACTCCGGTTGCTAAGCGGCTGTCGGAATTGTTGGGGAAGGAAGTCAAAAAGACTGACGATTGCATCGGCGATGCAGTGGCTGCTACAGTCGCAGCTATGAAAGGTGGCGATGTGGTTTTGCTGGAAAATGTCCGCTTCTACCCAGAGGAGGAGGCAAACGACCCGGAATTTGCTAAGAAGTTAGCTTCAGTGGCCGATTTGTATGTCAATGATGCTTTTGGTACGGCTCACCGGGCTCACGCTTCTACTGAGGGCGTTACTAAGTATCTGAGTCCTTCTGTGGCTGGGTTTTTGATGGAGAAGGAGTTGCAGTATCTCGGTAGCGCGATCGACAATCCTCAGCGTCCTTTAGCTGCTATCATTGGCGGTTCTAAGGTTTCCAGCAAGATTGGAGTCATTGAAAAGCTGCTCGAAAAGTGCGACAAACTGCTGTTGGGCGGTGGCATGGTTTTCACGTTCTACAAGGCTCGCGGCTTGAGCGTTGGTAAGTCTTTGGTGGAAGATGACAAGCTGGAATTGGCGAAGTCTTTGGAAGCTAAGGCTAAGGAACGGGGAGTTACTTTTCTGTTGCCTACTGATGTGGTAGTTGCTGACAAGTTTGCTGCTGATGCTAACACTCAAACTGTCTCAGTTGAAAACATTCCCGACGGTTGGATGGGTTTGGACATCGGCCCGGATTCTGTGAAAACTTTCCAAGATGCTTTGGCTGATTGCAAAACGGTAATCTGGAACGGGCCGATGGGTGTGTTTGAGATGGAGAAGTTTGCTGCGGGAACCGAAGGTATTGCCCATTCTTTGGCGGGAATTACTAAAACCGGTACTACGACCATTATCGGCGGCGGTGACTCTGTTGCGGCTGTGGAACAGTTGAATCTGGGACCAGAAATGAGCCACATTTCTACTGGGGGCGGTGCTAGTTTGGAACTGCTCGAAGGTAAGCAATTGCCTGGTGTTGCGGCTTTGGACGAGGCTTGATTTAGTTAAGTATGGCGGGCGTTGCCCGCCTTGCGGCGAATGCTATTTTTTTACCACAGAGAGCGCAGAGAACGCAGAGAGGGAGAAAAGATTGAGGGCAATGGGTTGAAGTTTTACTGTTTGCGAGTACGATCGATCTGAAGTGGCAGTGAGGTTTGTTTGTGAAACTTAAAATCTTGGCAAGTGTAGTGGCAACTTTAGCAGTTTTAGCTCCGTTTTTGCTGGCAGCTCCCGTCAAAGCTCAAAATCCCGATTCTGTCCGGCAGTTGCTCGAAAGTAACGAGTGCGAGGGCTGCGATTTGAGAAATGCTGATTTGTTTAAAGCGAGTTTGTACAGAGCTAATTTAAGAGGTGCTGATTTAAGCGGTGCAAATCTCTACGAGGCTAATTTGCTAGAAGCAGATTTGAGTGGTGCTAATTTGGCGAATTCTAACTTGGTTAATGCGGAGATGTACGGTGCTGATTTGGACAGTGCTAATTTGCGAAATGCTGATTTGTCTAACGCTTTTTTGGCGCGGGCAAATCTGACGAGAGCTGATTTGCGCGGTGCTAAACTTTTTAATGCTAATTTGGGCGAATCTTATTTGCTGCAAGCTAATTTGTCCAATGCGGATTTGAGGCGTTCGCTTCTGTTTAGAGTGAATTTGTACAGAGCTAATTTAAGCGGAGCTGATATGTCTTATGCTGACGTGCGCGATACTAATTTGCAGAATGCGATTCTGTCAAATACCAGGCTTCCTAGAGCTCTATTGACTGGGACAAATATCGATGCTGCTAGTAACCTGCGGCAGGCTGATTTGGAACGTGCCTACTTGCGGGGTACGAATTTGGGGCCGGGGGTTTGCATAATAACTACTTTTCCTGATTGTGTTTTTAATCTGGAGTAAGATTGTGTCGGATCCAACTACCACAATCTGATTGCTTTGCAGTGAGGACTTTAGTCCTCATGCACGACCAAAAATTTCTCCTGTGGTACCCGCCACGCGACGATCGATCCGTCGCATCAATCGAGAGCATCTAAAATCTCAAATCCTCAAGCCCCCGAATTTATCCGTGGGTAAATCGAGAGCATCTCAAATCGAAAAATGCAAAATCGAATGACCGGACATGATAAAAGTGGTGAATTTCCAATTTTAGACTTTTGTTCCAGCTCCCAGATTCAATGCTGCAAGTAAATATAAAATCTTAAATTTCAAATCTCAAATCTTAAATTTACTGAGTAGCTGGGGCATCCTAGGTTGAGGTGAGTTTTGAGCTAATTTTGAGGTGGTTTGTATCCCCTTTGTAGGGCGAATCTCACAAGCTGGGCGCGATTTTCTAACTGTAGTTTGCTGAAAATGCTGCTTAAATGAGCTTGTACAGTCCGGGGGCTAATAAACAGTTGCTGGCTAATTTGTTTGTTAGTATAACCCTGAATGGCTTCCCAGAAAACTCTTTCCTCCGCTGGTGTTAAGGGCAAAGGTGGAGGGCCTGCCAATACTGCGGCTACTGTTGGCTGCGGCGTTCTGGCGGTAGCAGTTTGCAGCAGTCGGACAATCTCGGCGTTAATTCGGTGAGTGCGCTCTAACTGCGCCTTCACCTTAGCTAAGATTTCTTCAGACTGAAAAGGTTTTACCAGATAATCGTCAGCGCCAATCTCATGACCTGCAACTTTTGATTCAATCTCGCCTTGACCGGACAAAAATATAAACGGCACGAACTGTCCCAAACGGCTAGTGCGTAAGTGGCGGCACAATTCAAAGCCGTCCATTTCCGGCATCATCACATCAGAAATTATCAAATCTGGGCGGACATTTTCAAAAACGGAGAGCGCCTCAATTCCTGAATTAGCGCATTCAACCCGGTATCCTTGGCTTTCCAGGTACATTGCTAAGACTTTTTGACAGTCTGCTTCGTCGTCCACCACTAATATTCTTTCCATGACAGCCTTGCACCAATTCAGTTGACAGTTATTGAAACTGCGGCTCCTAATGTAGGAACTTCAATGAGTTTACCTGCTGCAACTTGATAAAATATCGCGATTTTAACACGCCAAAATTCCTCAGATAGTCCAATTACCAGCGCCGATCGCATAAAATGGGATTAAGTAGAGGAATATTGGGAAAAATCTCCTTTTTTTATTTGCCTATCCAAAAAGTTAGAATTTTTGAGGAGGCAGCGTCAACTTTTCCGCAGAAAATAGCAGCTAAAAGCCAGAATTTTATTTTATTATACACAAATTCTGGTAACGATTAGACTATTCCTAGGATCGACATGGAAAGGTTTTTAGATTTTTCTGGTTCGGATACGGGTACAAAGGGGATAGGGCGAGCAGTTACTGCTGCTAGGGGCGACGCGAACAAACGCTTGTTGGAAACTAGCATACTTTCAAGTATCGGTGCGGGTTCGGGGCGGCTGAACAAATACCCCTGGATGATATCGCAGTTGTGCTGTCTCAAAAATGCTAGTTCTGGTTCTGTTTCTACTCCTTCAGCAATTACTGTCATGTTCAAGCTGTGACCGAGTAAAATTACTGCTGTAGTAATGGCAGCATTTTGAGCGTCTGCGTTGGCATTGCGGACGAAAATTCGATCGATCTTTAAACTGTCAAAAGCAAATAGCTTGAGATATCCTAGAGTGGCATAACCGGTGCCGAAGTCGTCAATCGCAATCCGAATTCCTAGAGCTTTAAGTTCGTTTAAAGTAGCGCCTGCGACTGTGGCATTTTCCACCAACGCGCTTTCGGTCATTTCTAATTCTAAATTAGCAGGCTCTAAGCCTGTAGTTTCCAATATTTGCACGATTCGTGCCTTGAGTTCGGGATCGGATAACTGCCTGGCCGACAAATTTACTGATATCCTAAAGGGCGAAAACCCCGCAGCCAGCCAACTGGCGGCTTGAGCGCAAGCTGAAAGCAGTACCCACTCGCCAATTTGAATAATTAAACCTGTTTCTTCTGCTAAGGGAATAAATTCGGCGGGAGAAATTATACCTCGATCGGGATTTTGCCAGCGCACCAAAGCTTCGGCGCCGATAACTTGTCCGGTAGCGATATCGACCTGCGGCTGATAGTATACCTGAAACTCACCTTGTGCCAAGGCGCGGCGCAGCAGGGCTTCCAGAGCCAACTTTTCGGGAGAGAGGACACAAATTTTGGTGGATTCGTTAACTAAATCTTTGAGTCTGGCTTCTGCTTGGTGAAGCGCGAATGTCAGCGGCTGAGTAATTGTTTGCCGTTTCGAGACGCGAGAAGAAATGGCTCCGAGCAATTCCGCCTTAGTAAAGGGCTTTGTCAGGTAATCGTCGGCTCCCAATTCCATCCCCCGACGAAAATCGGTTTTGCAACTTTGAGCTGTGAGGAAAATGAAGGGAATTGTTGCAGCTAGGGAGTTTTGTCGCAAGGTTCGCAATACGTCATATCCGTCGATTTCCGGCATCTGCACGTCGCACAAAATTAGATCGGGGATTTCTGAAAGTGCCATCTGCACCCCAAAGCGACCGTTTTCGGCCACAATCACCCTGTAGCTGTGAGATTCCAGGAGTTGCACAAGAGTTTCCCGGATTAATTCGTCGTCCTCAATAACTAGAATTTTAAGCATGATAGTTTAGATTACAGATGGCACTATAGATCAGAACCTGACTAACTCTAGCATACTCAAACTAAGGAGTTACTGGTTAGGCCAATTAGCCAATAAATCATTAGCCATTTGGCTGATAATTTTTTGTCGGTTCTTAAATCACTGTCAAAGCCTTGACAAAATTGGCAAAGGTTCGATATTTTTTAAGAGCCGAAAACTGAGGCGCGAGACTCGTTTGACAAAGTTTTGTTGCGATATCTTATGGGGAGCATAACACTTATGAGATGAGTAGAAATACTCACCAATACTATGTCCCTCATTAGTCCATAATTAAATATGTTTACCACTAAGAGAAAAATCATGAATCCAGAAAAACAAAGAAAGCTGCAAGAATATACCAGAGCAATTGCTGAGATTTTATATACAGAAGCTGAATCTGAACAAC
>NZ_JADEXD010000275.1 GCF_015207285.1 Tychonema sp. LEGE 07203
ACTATTTTTCCAATCCACCGGCGACTTTACCGGAGCAACTTTCAGCTACACCGCCACAGACAACCTCGGCTCAGTTAGCTCCCCAGCTAACGCTAATCTCGGTTTAACAGGAGCGCCACCCAACCAACCGCCAGTGGCGACACCGACTAACCTCACGGTAGGGGCAAACAGCAGCGCCCCGGTGACGGGATTGGGAGGAAATGACCCCGATGGGTCGATCGCCTCCTACACCATCAACACCCTGCCCCCAGCGGCCCAAGGAATCCTGTTTTTAGGAGATCCGGCTTTGGGCGGCGGAGTACCCGTGACACCGGGTCAAGTTTTGACACCGGCACAAATAGGACAACTATTTTTCCAATCCACAGGTAGCTTTACCGGAGCCAATTTTACCTACAGCGCCACAGATAACCTCGGCGCAGTTAGCTCCCCAGCTAACGCGAATCTCGGTTTAACAGGAACGACACCCACACCGACTCCAGTACCAACTCCCACACCAACTCCCACACCATTACCAATACCATTACCAATACCAACTCCCACACCAACTCCCACACCAACTCCCAACGAACCGCCAGCAGCCAACAATACTAACCTCACCCTAGGGCCCAACAGCACCGCGCCGGTGCCGGGATTGGGAAAAAGTGACCCCGATGGGTCGATCGCCTCTTACACCATCAACACCCTGCCGCCAGCGGCCCAAGGAATCCTGTTTTTAGGAGATCCAGCCAACGGCGGAGTAGCCGTGACACCGGGTCAAGTTTTGACACCGGAACAAATAGGACAACTATTTTTCCAATCCACAAGTAGCTTTACCGGTGCCAATTTTACCTACAGCGCCACAGATAACAACGGCGCAGTTAGTCCCCCAGCTACCGCTACTCTGGGTTCAACAGCACCAACTCCCACACCAAATCCCCTAAACTTACCGCCAGTAACCAACAATGCTAATTTCACGGTAGAGCCCAACAGCAGCGCGCGGGTGCCGGGATTGGGAGGAAATGACCCCGATGGGTCGATCGCCTCTTACACCATCAACACCCTGCCGCCAGCGGCCCAAGGAATCCTGTTTTTAGGAGATCCAGCCAACGGTGGCGTAGCCGTGACACCGGGTCAAGTTTTGACACCGGCACAAATAGGACAACTATTTTTCCAATCCACAGGTAGCTTTACCGGTGCCAATTTTACCTACAGCGCCACAGATAACAGCGGCGCTACCAGCCCCGCCACTGCTACAGTTGCCGCTATCTCCCCGACTTCCAACCAACCGCCATCGATTAACAATGTTAACTTCACGGTTCCGACTAACGGCATCGTGCAGGTGTTGGGATTGGGAGGAACTGACCCCGATGGGTCGATCGCCTTTTACACCATCACCAGCGTCCCCCCAGCCAACCAAGGAGTCCTGTTCTTATCAGATCCAGTCAACGGCGACGTACCCGTGACAGCAGGTCAAGTTTTGACTCCGGCACAAATAGGACAACTATTTTTCGTAGCCACAGTTGACTTTAACGGAGCAACTTTCAGCTACACCGCCACCGACAACCTCGGCAAAGTCAGCCCCGCTAGCGCTAATGTTGCTGCTATTTTGAGGCAAGTTGGAACTGTTCCCCCACTCACACCCACACCCACACCAACGCCCGCGCCCGGAATCTCAAATCCGATCGCCGAACCAGATACCGACTGTCTGTGTCAGCCGATTGTGGAAAAACCCGGTATTAACTTTGCGCCGGCTCCGCAACCGCCCGCAGTGGGATTTGTCCGGCCGATTTCGCAACTTGGAGAGGGACAAACCACCAAAGGCACCGACGGCGATGACTTCATCGCAGACACCAAAGGCAACCAAAAAATCCTTGGTTTGAAAGGCAACGACCTGCTTTTAGGCGAAAATGGCGCTGATGAAATTCACGGCGACGAAGGCAACGACGCGATTTTTGCCGGCACTGACACCGATATTGCCCACGGTGGCGGTGGCAACGATATCGTCCATGCTGGTAAACAAAATGACTGGATTGCAGGTGACTCAGGCGCAGACATTCTGTTTGGAGACCAAGGTGCCGATACGATTTTGGGAGATAACGGCAACGATAACTCCAACAGCGCTGCTGAGAATGGCGATTTGATCTTCGGAGGCAGCGGTGCAGACATCATTAACGGTAACGAGGGCAACGATACCATCCACGCCGGCAAAGGTAACGATTTTGCCCTAGGAGGTAAAGACAATGACTCGATCTGGGGCGAATTCGACTCCGATACCTTGATTGGTGACATCGGCGATGACAGCTTGTTTGGCGGTTTAAGCAACAAAACGGTTCGCGACTTCGAGGGACGCGACTTGCTGTACGGAGGCTCCGGCAACGACTTCCTCAGCGGCCAAGAAAGTGATGATACGCTGCTTGGCGGCGAAAATAACGATCGGGCTTTCGGAGGAGAAGGCAACGACCGGATCTACGGTGAATTAGGCTCTGATACTCTCTACGGCGACAAAGGAGCCGATACTCTGCTCGGCGACAGCGGCGGTTCCAGCTCAATTAACAGTGCTGGCGAAGAAGACTTGCTCTTTGGCGGCACCGGCAACGACATCATCAGCGGTGGCTACGGTAATGATACGGTGCAACCAGGAAAAGGCAATGATTGTGTTTGGGGCGGCAAGGATAATGACTTGATTTGGGGCGAACTCGGCTCTGATACCATTGTCGGTGATGCCGGCGACGACACGATCTACGGTGGCACTAAAAATCTAGATCTAGATATTAACGGCCGAGACTTGCTCTTTGGCAGCACCGGTGCTGATGTGCTGTTCGGCGATGAAGCTGACGATACCATCAGTGGCGGTGAAGGTAACGACCAGATTTACGGCGGCCAAGGTGACGATCTCGTACACGGAGATGCCGACAGCGACTTGATTTACGGCGGTGACGGCAGCGATGAACTCTGCGGTGGCGAGGGTAACGATACCATCTATGGCGATCGTCCCGATCGCCAAAATGTCGCCGCCGGCGCAAACGAGCAGCAAGACTGCATCAACGGCGGTGATGGCGATGATTTGCTCTACGGCAACGAAGGGCAAGATACTATCAACGGAAATGCCGGCAGCGATACTTTGTTTGGCGGTAAAGATAGCGACATTCTCAATGGAGGTGCGGGGGATGACTGGCTGTTTGGCGATGCGGGAGATGATACCTTAATTGGAGGTATTGGGAGCGATCGATTTGTGTTGAGTGCTGAGGGCGGCACCGATACTGTGATTAACTTCGAGGTAGGTGTCGATAAGTTTGTGTTGACTGGCGGCGTGAGTTTCCAGCAGTTGCAATTTAGCGCTACTCCTGACGGTACTTTGCTGCGAGTAGCAGGAACCGATCGGGTGTTAGGAAACTTTATCGGGGTTAACGGGGCGATCGGCTCCTCGGACTTCCTCTCAAATATCTTGTCCGAGGGCTAGAATTAGCGCCGAAAGTTCCCTATCTTCATAACAAAACGCCACAGCAGCTCAAAACTTCTGTGGCGTTTCTTCTATCCCACATTCCGCAGATATTCGATCGGATTTAATTTGAAAAGAATTCAGAATTTTCCCAACCTCAAATCATTGCATAGCAATCATTTGAGGTTTTTTTAAAGCATAATAGTTGGTGCAAGTAGAGCAACCATTAAAACCATGAAAAAGCCCTCGGAAGCTATAAATATCGTAAATTTAGATTATTTGGGGATAGTAGCAGGGATAATAGATGAAATGGAATTAGTAGAAGAAGTCAACAAACAAGTGGGAATAAGAGTTAAAGAAACTCTCATACCAATTTAATATGAAGCTGCATAGAATAAAGCTTCCAGAATGAAAGTGTAAGAAGATAGTGAACTGATTTCTTCAGGTGTGATTTGTTGCAGAACCTGATCCAGTCGTTCACGCAATTCCACGAGTGTCAGAAATACTTCTCCCTTGAATTGTTGTTTGATAAATTGCCAAACCCTTTCAATCGGATTGAGTTCGGGGCTATGAGCTGGTTGACAAACGGGAAT
>NZ_JADEXD010000276.1 GCF_015207285.1 Tychonema sp. LEGE 07203
CTAATAACCAATAACTAATGACTAATGACTAATGACTAATGACTAATGACTAATGACTAATGACTAATGACTAATGACTAATGACCAATGACTAATGACTTCTTCATGGTAGAGACTGCCCAGTCGTATTTTTGATGTATTCTTGAATTTTTTGATAATCCTCCGAGTTGCCTTCGCGCATGAGAATAATGTTGGTCGCGCTGTCAGGCAGGAAAAAGCTAATTAGCCGGCCGTTCTGTTCGCAAGTAAAAGAGCTAATTTTACTCATGTCTATCGCAAATTCCTTGCGGTCATATTTGATTTTAATCCAGGAACCTTTAGAATTGCGATCGATCGTTTTTTTTAGGTAATCTAAAATTTGTTTGTAAGCCTCGTGATTGCCTTGGGGGTTCAGGATAATTGGCTGACTGCTGTTGGGCAGCCAAAATGTGATCCGCTTGTTATCCAGTTCGCTAGAAAAAGCACTAATAGTGTCAAGGTCAATTATATATGTATTTTTCTCATAAGTAAATTTGCTCCAGTAAGCCACAAAACTCCTCCTCAAACCTGCGTTTCCTGGTATTTTAGGATAGTTTGACAACTCATAACCTTTGAGATTTTAGATTTTACATTGAATAATTTTAGATTGGGCATGAATGATGACTGTTGGGGTTAGCAGTGCAGAATCGATCCGTTGAATTCTGTTTTGAAACTGCTATCATCCTTGAAATCTCAGCTATAGCACTTATCAGAAAGATGAGGTATGCCTTAGGCCCGATGCTTTTAGGCCCGATGCCCGATTCCCGATGCCCGATTCCCGATGCCCGATTCCCGACAGTACCTCAGATGAGAGCACAGAAAGGCTATATAAAGTTATAGGATTACTATAGCCCCTCAATCCCTATGCTAAAGTCGGGGTGAGGTTTTTGAGTCGTTGAGAATGCTGCTCGATATCGTGTCCGGTAGATGAAACCCCGATCGAATCCTATTGTTGGGTTGGGCGGGTGAGAGTACGATCGACTATCTGCCCTATTTGAATACAACCTGCACTCGCCCGCCCTACAGACATTCAATATATCAAAACTAATCGATCGCGCATCATAGCAGACTAACTTCCGGCAACTTTCCCTACCACCAAGTCGCGAGCCTCAGCTTCTAAAACATCCTGCTTTCCCTGGATGCTCGCCGCCTGGATAAACCCCTGAAATAAGGGGTGGGGTGTGCTAGGTCGAGATTGGAATTCGGGGTGAAATTGACAGGCGATGAAAAAAGGATGGTTGGGCAATTCGATCATTTCTACCAATCGGCCGTCGGGAGATGTCCCGGAGACTGCATAACCTGATTCTAAGAAAAGATTCCGGTAGGAGTTATTGAATTCGTATCGGTGGCGGTGCCGCTCGTAAATCACTTCTTTTTGATAAAGTTTGAATGCGAGGGTGTCTGGGTTGACGCGACACGGATACAAACCCAACCGCATTGTACCGCCCAAATTGACAACATCTTGCTGTTCTGGCAATAAGTTAATGATCGGATTTGCGGTATTTGGGTCAAATTCAGCGCTGTTGGCATCGTCCAGTTGGGCGGTGTTGCGCGCCCATTCAATTACAGCACACTGCATCCCCAAACACAATCCCAAAAAAGGTATTTTGTGGTGTTTAGCATATTCGATCGCCGCTATTTTGCCATCGACTCCCCGAATCCCAAAACCTCCGGGTACAAGAATGCCGTTGATATCTTTGAGATAGTTTTCGAGGCTTCCCGATTCTAAATCTTCTGAGTTGATCCAGTGCAAATTTAGGTCGCAGCCGATGGCAATTGCCGCGTGCCGCAAAGCTTCCACCACTGAAAGATAAGCATCGTTCAACCGCACGTATTTGCCAACCAAAGCAATATCAATCTTCTGGCTGGGACTGTAAAGCCGCTTGACTAAGGTTTGCCACTGCATCAAATCGGGTTGCCGCTGTTCGAGTTGCAGCAAATTGATGGTTTGTTCTGCCAAACCTTCTTCTTCCATCATTAGAGGCACTTCGTAGATACTTTTGGCATCTTGAGCCGTGATGACGCATTCTTCCGGTACGTTGCAGAATTCCGACAATTTTTGTTTGAGGCCCAAAGGTAAAGGCCGATCGCACCTACAGACTAAAATATCTGGTTGAATGCCGATCGACCGCAACTCCTTAACCGAGTGCTGAGTCGGTTTAGTTTTCATTTCCCCAGCCGAAGGAATCCAAGGTATCAGCGTCACGTGCATATACAAGACATTTTGCCGCCCGACATCCTTGCGAAACTGGCGAATCGCCTCCAAAAACGGCAAAGACTCAATATCTCCCACCGTGCCGCCGATTTCCGTAATCACCACATCGGGATTAGTATTTTTTGCGACTCGGTGAATGCGCTCTTTAATCTCGTTAGTGATGTGGGGAATCACCTGTACCGTGCTCCCCTGATACTCGCCGCGGCGTTCCTTATTAATCACAGCTTGATAAATCGAACCCGTGGTGACGCTGTTGAGGCGAGACATGGAGGTATCGGTAAAACGCTCGTAATGCCCCAAATCCAGGTCTGTTTCCGCACCGTCTTCGGTGACAAACACTTCTCCGTGCTGAAACGGGCTGAGAGTGCCGGGGTCAACGTTAATATAGGGGTCTAGCTTCAAAATCGAGACAGAGTAGTCTCGGGACTTCAATAAGCGACCGAGGGAAGAGGCGACAATTCCCTTGCCGATACTGGAAACCACGCCGCCGGTCACAAACACAAATTTGCTCATAGGATTTTCGATTTTAGATGTTTCTCAGTTAAGGTAACACTCAACTCTAAGAGCTAAAATCAAAAATTGTCCACCAGTATATGAGCATTTTTCAAGTACGGGTGGGGAAGCGACGGGTGAACCGACGAGCTCGATCGTCCTGAGTGCATCTGTAGGCCAGGGTTTGTAGTGCGATCGGGCAATAGGTCGAGTGTTGATTGTAACTGCGCCAGGACGATCGTACTCACACAAAAAATAGGCGCTGCTCAATCAGGAATATGAAAAAAATAACTTAAAAATCCCGAAGTTTTGTGAATACTGGTTTCTATGACTTGCGTATTTAGCCCCCCAATCCGGAGACAAAGCACCAGCGGGCATCTGTGGAGTCAATTGTTTAATCTCAAATCGAATATTCGCAAATCCACGGAGTCGTTTTTGTCTCGCGCCCTCAGTCATTTTTGGGCGAAACTTAACTCAGGAACGTTTCGCCAATGGTAAGGTCATGGTAGACAGATCACCTCAAGTCTGATGATAAAATAGCTATGAAGTTTGTCTGCGTTCTGTCCCCTCAACGGTTGTTTTCTGCTGGTGTCGCATTGCTCGCCGCGATCCTCTTCGAGGGCTTCGCTAACGAGTGCGGCGCGTGGCTAGCTCCAAACGGGGCGCAAGCCAACGCCTTGGGGCAAAATCACTCGTCTGTAACGCCGAAAATCCTTGCTAGTAACGATGTTAGTTGCAGTGGTGCCCGATCGCCCGAAACTCGCTGTCATGTCGGCGGTTTGTTCGTCAAAACTCAAAATACTGCCAGAGAACAAGTCTTTCCTCTCAAAAAAACTGAAGTTAAAGCCAAAATTGCCGGCAATATTTCCCGCGTCGAAGTTGTTCAGAAGTTTGAAAATCCCTTTCCCGAATCTTTAGAAGCTGTTTATGTTTTTCCTTTGCCCGACGAAGCGGCGGTGGACGACATGGAAATTAAAATCGGCGATCGCATTATTAAAGGTGATATCAAACGGCGCGATGAAGCTTTGGAAATTTACCAAAAAGCTCGCGAACAAGGCCGGACTGCGGGTTTGTTGGAACAAGAACGATCTAATATTTTTACTCAGTCTCTGGCTAATATCAAACCGGGAGAAAAAATTGAAGTTACGATTCGCTACACCGAAAGTCTGAAGTTTGTCGGCGGCGATTACGAATTTGTGTTTCCCACGGTGGTTGGGCCGCGCTACGTTTCGCGAAATATGACCCCCCCCAACCCCCCCTTAGCAAGGGGGGGCTATGC